>DASWQD010000322.1:0-15414 GCA_036398255.1 Gemmatimonadaceae bacterium
GAATCGGTTTCGCTGCAGCTTGGCGGAAAAAAGAACAATCCGCAGACGCCTGATACCTAACACACGCTGATGCTGACAAGCGGTCTATTGTGTGCTCGCTTCGCTCGCTCTTATTGTGTTCGCTTGCAGCATAGCTTAAGGCGTTAGACGGACAGCGGTCAATTGAACTTGAAGACGGCAATGCTGCCACCAGTGAACCACAGCGAATCGGTGCTTGAACGATTGTTCGCGGCCGGCGACGCAGGCGACCTCGATAGCTTCGAGTCATACCTACATCAAGATGTTGTCGTACACGCCCCGATGGGTTTATCAACGATAGGCCTCGCCGCCGAGCGGGAATCATGGCGTGCAGCGAAGAGTGCTATGCGTGACTTGCGCCATCAATTTCTGTCCATTCTACGGAATGAGCGACTCGAGGCCGCGCGGTGCGTGGTCACTGGCACACTCCACGGCACCTACGGTGGGATCGCGGCAGTCGCCAAGCCATTCAAAGTCGACCAAGCTGTGTTCGCACGACTGCGAGATGGGAAGATCGAAGAGCTCTGGGAGATTGTTGACTCTGCATCGTTGCTCAGTCAGCTCAGCTCAGAGGAGCCTTCGCAAACTCGATGATTTCGATATCCGTTCTCGCAAGAGTGGCCGTGGGCCGTTTAACACACGCTGATGCTGACAAGCGATCTATTGTGTGCTCGCTCCGCTCGCCCCTATTGTATTCGCTTGCAGCATAACTAAAGGCGTTAGACCGCTACGAATATCGAGGTGCAGCCGGGTTGCCGATGGGCGCCCGGTGGGTTGCCGACTACCTGAGGATCTCATGCGACGCCACGGATTCGCATCCCTGCTGGCCTACGTTGCCGCAGCCTGCTCGAGCCAGCACGCCGCGGTGCCAGGCCCGGCGCGTACTGCCGCCTCCCACGCCGCAGCTGGTGCGGGTTCGGTTGAGGGTGTGTGGACGGTGGTCGAGCAGGCGTCCAGGGCGCCCGGCGGCGACTGGGTCAGCGCCGGGACCCCGCACCGCAGTCTGTACGTGTTCACACCGACGCACTACAGCTACATGTTCACCCGCCCCGAGCCGCGGTCGCCGTTCGCGGGCGACCCGAACCGCCCCTCGGACGCTGAAAAGGTGCGGGCTTACGACTCCTTCGTCGCGGCGGCGGGCAGCTACACGCTCGAGGGCGCCACCCTCACGCTGGTGGCTCTCGTGCACAAGAACCCGAGCGAGATGACCGGCGAGGCGCTGCGGTACGCCGCCGAGATCGGCCGCGATACCGTGCGGCTCACGATCACCAACCCGCCGTTCCAGCCGGGCCGTGAGCGACGCACCATTCTGGCGCGGCTGCGATAGGCCGCCGGGCGCAGTGACGGCGATCGTGCGCCAGCGGTCTAATAGAGAGGTTCCGCCGTCTAACACTCGCTGAAGCTGACGGGCGATTTTCGGAATGCTCGCTTCGCTCGCAAATTATTCAGCTCGCCCGCAGCTTAGCTTAAGGCGTTAGACGGCTTCCAAATTTCAAACGACTCGAGCATGACGAGACTCACACCCGCAGATGATTCTCGATAACGCTGCACGATGACCCTCTCGCATCGCAGTCTTAGGGTTGCCGAGTTTACTGCTTCGGGTGCCCTCTCGGGCGCTCTCTCTGCCCTCGTTTTCTGCGTTGTCCATCAGCTTCTCATCAGCCCCATTTGGTTCGCGCTAGTTGCCATGCTTGTTGCGGGTGCCGTCTCCGGAACTAGTCTCGCCTGGAGCTACGTTCTTATCGCAAGAAAACCGACGGTTGGAAGCTGGATCCGATATAACTTGCTTTACGTGGTGATTCTTCTCGCTTTGGGCGCTGTCTCCCTCATCATGTTCGAGCCGGTCACGACCATTGCGACGCTACTCAAGAGCAACGAGCCCCCGCGCGCGCTGATCGGCCAAGCACTGCCGATCACGGCCCTTTTCACGATTGGTAGTGCAGGATTGCTGACCGTATTGTATCGACCAGGCCTGGTGGGGCGGTTGGCGATTCTCACGACTACGCTCGTGATCGTTCTCTTCCTGGGTTTGAATATCTCGATTCTCGGACTTGTGTTCGTTCCGAAGTCATCGCTCTATGTCATTGCGGAAGTTGTTGCACTCATTGTCGCCCTCGCCCTCGTTTACTCCGTCTCGATGGCTTACGTCTGGAGAGTTGCATTTCGGTTCCCTGACCGCGCCGTCTAACACTCGCTGAAGCTGACCAGCGATCTAATGAAGCTCGCTGCGCTCGCATATTATTGTATTCGCTTGCAGCCTAGCTGAAGGCCTTCGGCACACACAGCATTCCAAAGACCCGTTTTGAGAAGAAGCCTCCTAGTCCTTTCGTTAATGGCGATCCGTGCCAATGCACAAGAGCAAAGAGTACAGCGATCTCCGATTATCGATATGCACATTCACGCCGCAACGCTCGCCGAGTTTGGCGGTGGAGGTCCCGCATGCACTAATCAGGGTCGCCTTACGTTGCGGGGCTGGGACCCTCGGCGTCCCCTTACGCCAGAGCGGCTAATCGCCTGCGACTCTTCGGTCGCGTCATCGCGAACGGACGCGCTGGTTATGCGGGAAACGCTCGACATGCTGATGCGCAATAATGCACGAGCGGTAACGATTGGTCCGCCCGATCGAATAAATGCCTGGCATGCGGCGTCACCGACTCGGGTCATCAGATCTGTTGCCTTTACCGACAGGTCGCTGACTCCGGAGGATTACAGACGCCTATATGCTCGGGGGGAGTTTGAGCTGTTCGGCGAGATTACCGCCCAGTATCGTGGACTCTTATTGAGCGATTCAGTTTATGAGCCCTACTTCTCATTGGCTGAGGACTTAGACATCCCTGTTGGGGTCCATCTCGGTGAAGGACCGCCTGGTGGCGCCCATTTTCTCGGTCCCACTGATTCACCGTCCGCTTATCGAGTCGGGCTGGGCAATCCCCTGCAGCTCGAACCGATCCTGATCAAGCATCCTCGCCTGCGAATCTATGTAATGCACTTCGGTTCCCCGTTCGTAGATGATATGATCGCAATGCTGTACTCTCATCCCCAGCTCTACGTGGACATCGCGCAGAACGATTGGGGATTTCCTCTCGACCACTTCTACAGTCAGCTGAAGAGACTTGTCGATGCCGGCTTCGGAGAGCGTATCATGTTCGGCTCCGACCAGATGATCTGGCCGCGAACTATCGAGATCGCGCTGAAAACGATAAATGATGCTGCCTTCCTGACCGAACAGCAGAAGCGCGACATCTTGTACGACAACGCTGCGCGGTTTCTGCGATTTACAGAAGCCGAGATCGCCCGCGACTATGGTCGCGAGGTGCCTGACACTCGTTGAAGCTGACGGCGTTAGACAGGTACATTCGAATTACATCCCCCGGAGTTGTTATGAATGTTCGAGTAATTGCACTAGCACTAGTCGGTGTCTTAGGCGGCGGCTGCCACCGGCCAGCGCCTGCGACGGTTGCGGCAATTCCATCGAGTCACTTTTCGTTAGTCCTCGAACATTCGGCGTCTGGTTGGGCTGCTTCGTGCCAGGCCGGATGTCGCTGGAAGGAAGTAACAATGACCTGTGGTGGATGCACTGTGCGGTTGGATGTTTCGGGGATTTTCCAGCTGCAGGCGCCTCGCGAAGAGGTCAACGGATTTGAGTTTACCGTTTCACGCACTAGCGAAGGACTCTCGGTGCAGGCAATCGCCGGCGCACGATGGAAGTCTCTCACCTGGAAATGTGATGAGGGAACCTGTCGAGCACACATTGATGAAACTGGCGTAATGCGCGGCTGAACGTTGGTTGCGGCGTGCGGTTCATAGCGGTTTGACCGCTGTCTAACACTCGCTGAAGCATGCGGGCGGTCCAGTGTATGCTCGCTTCGCTCGCAAATTGTTATGTTCGCCTCCGCGGCTTGGCTTGACGCGTCAGGCGCGCCAACGCTGAATTCGCAGCTTGCTACGGTGATTCCCTGGAGGGTGCATGACGCGTAGGCGCATATGGTGTCTGGGCGTGCTCACGGTCGCCTATTCCATGGCCGCCGACGGGCAATCCTTCACAAACACGCCGGATCCGGCGACACTCCGGCGCTCGTCCTTCACATGGAGCCAGGCAGAGCGCGAATTCGGCTTCGCCCATTGGGATGCGATTTTCGCGGGTCGTCTCGTTCCCCGCGGCGCTCGGGTGCGGAAAATTCCTTCAGGGAAGCCTTTGTTTTCACTGAGGCCTGGAACTCCAGGAGCACTAGCAGTCGACCGCTTCGTTGAAAATGAGAAAGTTGCAGGTCTGATCATACTGCAGAACGGGGCGATAAGATTGGAGCGCTACGCGCTCGGCCACAGCGCGAGTGGGAAGTGGACATCACAGTCGGTCGCCAAATCGGTGACCAGTACGCTGGTCGGCGCAGCAATCAAGGACGGCTTCATCGCGAGCGTCGATGACGCCGTGACGAAATACATTGTCTCACTCCGAGGGAGTGCATATGACAGCGTGACGATTCGCCAGCTGCTGACGATGACATCGGGTGTGAGATGGAATGAGGATTACACCGATCTGAATTCGGACGTCGCTCGCTTCTATTCGGATCCGGTCCAGCCCGGACTCAACGCGACCGTCAGCTACATGCGCAAGCTGCCGCGCGAAGCGTCACCGGGAACAAAATGGGTGTACAAGACAGGTGAGACGCACCTGCTGGGCGTCCTCGTCACCTCGGCGACCAGGCGACCGCTCGCTGAGTATTTGTCTGCCAAGATATGGGCACCGTACGGAATGGAGCAGTCGGCTGTATGGATGACGGACCGAACGCACCACGAGGTGGCTGGATGCTGTTTGCAAGCCGCACTCCGCGACTTCGCGCGGTTTGGCCAGTTCGTCCTGGATGGCGGGCGAATCGACGGCCGCTCGATTGTTCCCGACGGATGGTTCGAGGCGGCCACGCGAAAACAGATTGCGACTCCGTATGCGGATTTTGGATATGGCTACCAGTGGTGGACCATGAATGGCAACAGCTTCGCCGCGATCGGCATTCACGGTCAACTGATTTACATCGATCCAGCTCGGCGGCTGGTTGTGGCAATCAATAGCGCCTGGCCGGTGGCGACTGGACAAGCGAGGTCAGCCGCGAGGAAAGAATTCTTGAACCTGATCGCCGCGGCAGTCGATGCGGAACAGACGCCTGACAAACGCTGATACCGACAAGCGATTTGTCGACGGGATTGGCTGCGTCATTTTGTCTCAGTACTTGATCCCAGGCTGGCGAGAAGCTCGTCGAGTTGGTCGAGCGCCTCGGGCAGCGCGCCCGTCGATCCGGAGTCAAGCGCTTCTTTCGAGGGATAGAGATCGTGCACGACCAACAACGTCTTGCCGGCGTTTTCCTCGAAGGTCACCGTGGTGATGGTCTTGCCGCTGTCACCTTCCTCATTGGTCCAGACGAGGCGCGAGTGCGGTGTCACTTCGAGGTACGTGCCGAAGAACTCCATCGTCGAATCTTGGTGGCGAAACACCAGACGATACTGCCCCCCAACGCGAACATCCATTTCGCAGGAAAGCAGGGTCAGTCCATAGGATTTTGGTACCCACCACCTCCTGAATAAGTCCGCCTTGGTCCACGCCTCGAACACGAGGCGCGCAGGCGCGTCGACGGTACGTGTGACGACGAGCTCGCGCTCGGACTTCCGCTCCACCTCCGTGCGGTTTTTCGTGGGGGTTCCCTCACTTTCTCTTTTTTCGTCCATCGGCTCTCTCCTTCCGTGTTAATTCCTCGACGACGTTGTCCAGCTCGTCGAAGCGTGCGCTCCAGAGCTGGCGGTACCTCTCGATCCATGCCGCCTCTTCTTCCAGTCTCCGGCGGCCAAGCCTGCAGGTCCGCACGCGCCCGACCTTCTTCGTGGTGACGAGCCCTGCCTGCTCCAGGACGCCTACATGTTTCTTCATGCCCGTGAGGGTCATGTGGAACCTCTCGGCAAGGGCCGTGATCGAAGCGTCCCCACGACCGAGTTGCTCGAGTACGCCGCGTCGGGTGGGGTCCGAGAGCGCGCCGAACGAGGCGGCGAAGTGGCTATCGAAATACTGAACCATATGGTTCAGTATACACCATGGCGTGACGGCAAGCAATGAGGAGGCGATGTATAACGCTCGCTGAGCTGGCAGGCGATCTGATGATGCTGGCCTCGCTCGCAATTATCAGGGTTCGGTTGCAGCTTGGCTTGAGGCGTTAGGCCGACATCGGGAGCGATGAGAGGAAAATGGTGAGCAAGGTATTCGTGAACATCGCGTTGAGCCTCGACGGCTACATGGCACCGGAAGGAATGACCCTCGAGAATTGGGATACGCCCGAGTACAAGAACTGGGGCGCGAAGTGGGGTGCACTGATGCGCTGGATAATTGAGCAGCAGTACTTCCGTGAAAACCTCAAGCTGGGTCCCGGCGGAGAGACCGGCCCCGTAAATGACTTGATTCGCAAGACGACCGAGCGCATTGGCGCCAACATCATGGGGAAGCGAATGTTCGATCAGGGCGAGCGCGCCTGGCCCGAGGAGGCGCCGTTTCACACGCCGGTGTACGTTCTGACCCACCAGAAGCGTGAACCCTGGATCCGCCCGGGCGGCACGACCTTCTACTTCGTCAACGACGGAGCGGAAAGTGCCCTGAGGCAGGCTCGAGAGTCTGCAGGCAGTCGCGATATTCGGATCGCAGGCGGCGCGGACGTGATCCAGCAGTACTTGAACATGGATGTCATCGACGAGCTCGAAATTGCCCTGGCGCCAGTCCTGTTCAGCAGTGGAAGACGTCTCTTCGAGAACCTGGACGAGTCAGTCTCACAATTCCGGATCGACACAGTGCTCGATAGCCCAACTGCTACACACTTGCGCTATGTGCGTCAGTAAAAAAGGCCGAACGATCGGTGAATCTGTGACTGATCGGGCGCGCCATGGCGTCACGCCACGAGCGCGAGCGTCGCGGAAGCGTGACAAACGCTTTGCCAAATGCGATTAATTGAAGAAGTGCCTGGTCGTCGGTAATCATCTTCTCGAGGAAAATGACGATGCCCCTCTACCTTACGAAGTTCAGCTACACCCCTGAGACGTGGAAGAGATTGGTCGGCAAGCCCGAAGACCGGCGCGCCGCGGCGCAGAAATACATCGAGTCCGTCGGCGGAAAGCTGCACGGATTCTGGTACGCCTTCGGCACGCACGACGGCTACAACCTGTGGGAAGCTCCGGACAACGTATCGATGGCCGCGGTCGCGTTGGCGATCAGCGCCGGCGGGGCGCTGAGCTCGTTCGAGACAACGGTTCTCCTGAGCGTCGAAGAAACGTTGGCCGCGCTGCGGAAGGCGGGTGAAGTCAGCTACCGCCCGCCGGGCGCATGATCGTCCTTCGCGAGCCCGGGACCTTGACACCATTCCGGTTGTCGCGCAGCGTAACTTCTCCAACAATTCCGGGGGAAGCTATGCGGCTGAATCGCCAGTCATTCACGCTGGTCGCTGCAACATTGATCTCCCTCGCTGCATGCCAGCGAAGCGAGCAGCCCGCGACGGACACCGCGGCCACCGCAGCGACAGCTGACACCGCTGCTGCAAGGACTCTGTACGACAGGCTCGGCGGCAAGGACGCGATTACCGCCGTCGTCGACTCCTTCGTTGCAATCGTCGGCAAGGACGCCCGCATCAACAGGAAATTCGCGCGCAGCGACGGCGCTCGAGTGAGGTCGATGCTCATCGACCAGGTGTGCAGCGCCACCGGCGGACCGTGCACGTACAGCGGCCGATCGATGAAGGAAGCACACCGAAACATGGGCGTGACAGAAGGCGAATTCGATGCGCTCGTCGAGGATCTCGTTGCGTCACTCAACGCGTTCAACGTTCCGAAGCCTGAGCAGGACGAGCTTCTCAGCGCACTTGGGACAATGAAGGGCGACATCGTCGAAGTGCAGGGCAAGGCGACGGGCACAGCGCTTCCTCGCAACTTCGTGTCAGCGCGGGATTCAGCGAAGAAGTAATCGATCTCATCCAGGGACGTCGAAGAACGAACACCAAACGATCGTTCTTCGACATTCCCGGCGCCGCGTCAAGCCTCGTTTGACTCTCCCCTGCGCCGGTTCACAAAGCCGGCAGTCATGCCCCCAGCGATCGCCGCAAGGGTGCCCCCGAAGATCAGTGCCACCGGCCACATCGATGCGCCGCCGCCGGCGTATGGCAGGAAGTACTCGTGATACAGCAACCACCCGAGCACCCCTAACCAGGGACTGGCGGCCCCGGCTAGAATTGCTTTTTTACGGCGTCTGATCAACGCACCGGCCAACGCACCCGCCGCTGCGGATGGGACGAGCAGCTGGATCCACGCGTTGCCTGCGAGCACTGCCAGGAAGTCGGGCATGAGCCGTCAAATGTAGCGCCATCCCACGGAAGCCGTTCGTTAGTAGCCGAGCTCCAGCTCCCACGTCTGTGAAATGAGCGGCTTTCCCCAGCTTTCGTGCTTCTCCTCCTCGACCAGGTGGAAGCCGGCGGCCTGATAGATCTTTCGCGCCGATACGAGAACGTCGTTGGTCCACAGGCGCATCTTCGAGTATCCGCAGACAACCGAGAAATCCACACACTCCTGCACCAGCCGGCGTCCGACTCCGAGCCCGCGCGCAGACGGCTCGACGAGAAGCAGACGCAGCTGCGCAACATTGTCCGGCTTTCGCACGAGGAAAACGCACCCGATTCGCTCACCGTTCCGTTCCGCGATCCAGCATCGCTCGCACGAGGCGTCGAACGTCCGCACAAAATCCTGCGCGATCTCCTCGACGAGATCACCGAAGCGGTGATCCCACCCGTACTCCTCGGTGTAGATCTCGCGGTGCCGCCTGACGACCCAGTCGATGTCGTCGGCTCGATGGTCGCGAAGAATGAAATCAGACTGTGACACACCGCAAACTTTGCAATTCGGGGTGGGCAGGGTAAGATGCTGGCCATGCGTCTCGTCGTTTCATCCGTCGTCCTGGCAGTCGCTGTCTCGGGTGCTGCATGCTCCGCCCGCGCTCCCGCTCCGGCCCCGCTCGAGCAGGCACCCGGTCTCACCGCCGAGCTTCGCGTGAATGCCTACATGGACAGGATTCGTGACGAGCCTGGCGAGCTCCTGCTCTTCCTTCGCGAAATGCCGAAAGGCGGAGACCTCCACAATCATCTCTCAGGCTCTGTTTACGCCGAGAGCCTGATTCGGTGGGCAGGCGAGGATGGCCTGTGTCTCGTGCGGGCGGAGCTCCGACTGAAACCGCCGCCGTGCAGCGAAAGGCGCGGGGAGCTGCCGGCGATAGAAATCTCGCGAGACACGAAGCTGTACGACGCGGTCATCGACGCCTGGTCCATGCGGAACTGGGATGCAGCGCGCATCAGCGGCCACGACCAGTTCTTCGACTCGTTCGCAAAATTTTCGGCGGCAACATCGCGCCGGACTGGCGACATGCTCGCCGAAGTCGTCGAGCGCGCCGCGGAGCAGAACGTCACCTACATGGAGCTCATGCACATTCCCGACGAGGGAAGCGTCATCGGGCTCGGCTTCGCGACAGGATTCGATACGGACTTCCCCCGGCTTCGCGACCGCCTCATTGCGAGGGGACTGCGTGATACGCTGAAGATCGCGGCGAAAAAACTCGACAGCGCAGAAGCGGTGCAGCGGCGGCTGATGCGATGCGAGATGACGCCCAGACCTCCAGGTTGCGGCGTGACAGTTCGATACCTGTACCAGGTGCTCCGCGGCCTCCCGCCGCAGGCGGTGTTCGCGCAGATCCTCGCGGGTTTCGAGATGGCAGGATCCGACACCAGGGTCGTGGGCTTCAATCTGGTGATGCCCGAGGACGCGCCGGTTCCGATGCGCGACTTCTCGCTGCACATGCGAATGATCGATTACCTGCATTCGGTGTATCCCGACGTGAAGATCACCCTGCACGCAGGCGAGCTTTCGGAAGGGCTGGTGCCACCTGAGGGAATGCGTTTTCACATTCGCGAGTCGATCGTGCGCGGACATGCACGGCGCATCGGACACGGAACCGCCGTTCTCAGCGAATCCGCTCCCGTCGACCTGCTGAAGCATATGTCGGAGAAAAGGATTCTCGTCGAGATCGCACTTTCGAGCAGCGCCGCAATCCTCGGCATCAGGGGAAAGCAGCACCCGATCTCACTCTACCTGAAATACGGAGTGCCAGTCGCGCTCGCGACTGACGACGAGGGAGTCCTGCGCTCGAGCCTGACGACGGATTACATGAGGGCGGTTGAAGAGCAGGGGCTCGACTACCGGACGCTGAAACAGATCGCGCGCAACTCGATCCTGTACGCGTTCGTGGACGATGCCACAAAGCTGCGGCTGGTCAATCAGCTGGACAGCGCATTTACAAAATTCGAGGAGAAGTATGCAGCAGCTGGAAATGCGCGCTAGGCGCCTGGTCGGAATTCTTGCTCTCGCGGCGGCTCCGCTCGCGGCAAGTGCACAGGTGGCCGCTCCGCGAGGGGAGCCGAACTGTACCTACCAGACGTGCGCGCTCGGTCTTGCGCCCGTGTGGGATGGCCTCACAGTGGTTCGCGGCGAACCAGAGCGTCGCATCGCAACGCTCGGCTTCTTCGTTCCTGGCGACATGAGCGAAGTCTTCAAGGACGACGCTGACGCACTGGATGCCGCGCGCGAAGCGGTGAGGATTCGCCGAATCGGCGCGATCATGACCGACGCGGGGCTGGTGCTCGCTGCCACGGGACTCGCCCGGGCTCTGTTCCAGAGGGACTTCGACAAGCTGTCCGGCGCGCTTACCATCGCCGGCGGGCTGTCGCTCGGAGCGAGCATTCCCGTACAATTCGCGGCTGACGGATATCTCAGCCGCGCTGTCTGGCTCTACAATAGAAGATACTCGCGGTAGCTAGCCGCGAGTCGTCTGCTCGGCGGCGCTGTCGTCGTCGCCGTCGGACGTCTCTCTTCCCGCGGCCTGCGCCCGATTTTCGATGTACTTCACGAGCGCGAGCAGCCGCTGTCTCTCGAGCGGCAGCCTGAGCTCCGCGAGCGTCGTGCGCTTGACGCTGAACGGCAGCCTCGCGTCGTCCTCATCATCGCAGTGAAATGCCAGCAGTGCGCCGCCATGCACGATTACGCTGTGAAGCATCGCCGACCTGATGATGAGCTCTTCACAATGCACCAGCGCGATGAGAGGGCGCTTCCCGTGGAGCGTCTCGAGCGCCTCCGGAATGTCCTTCGCAACTACCACATGATGTCCTGATCCAACGAGTGTCTGCGCAACGCCCTCGAGAAGCGCGCCGTCCGGGCCAACAATGAGAATCGATGCCACTATTCGATGCCTGCTCCGTGCGCGAGCGCTTCGACACTCGCGGCTGAGATTCCGTCCACTTCCACCGTCTTCCCCCTCGACGACTGGCCAGCAACGATGCGCACCGAACGCTTTGCGACGCCGAGCGTTTTCGCGATGAGACTAATCAACTCATCATTTGCGGCGCCGTCTATGGGAGGAGCGTGCAGCCGCACTTTCAGTGCCGCGCCGTGCACCCCCGCAAACTCCGTTCGCGAGGCTCTCGGCTGAACGTGAACGCTGAATCGAACACCAGTGGCACCGGATTTGACGGCGACCGCGCTCACAGCAATCTCAAAACTGCCGTCTGAATGAATCCGATCAGGAAGTACGCGATGATGGGAGTGATGTCGATCGGGCCCACTGTCGGAATCACGGCGCGAAGCGGCTTCAGTATCGGCTCGCTCACTGCGTAGGCCCAGCGGATCCACTTCGAGTAGGGAGAGACGGGAAGCCACGAGCTCACCACGCGAACGAGAATCGCGATCCGGATGAAATCGAACGTCCACGCGACGAGGAGCCGGAAGATCCCGCCCGGTCCCGTCTGCGTCGCAAGCGCGAGCCCCATGATCTCGGCGCGAATGAAATCGAGAACGCTGATGATCAGGATCCCGCCGATCACGACTGCCGCGAGAGCCCACAGCGGTGCGCTGGCCGGGTTGCCTCCCGCTCGAACAACCTTTCGCTCGATGGGCTCGAGAATCGGATCGATCCTCGACCGGGAGAACCGCGCCAGCGGGCCGAAGAGATTCACGCGCCGCGTGCGCACGAGCCAGTCGATGACGCAGAAGATCGCAAAAATGCCGGCAATCACCACGAGCGCGAAGCGAAGCGCGCCGAGGAGCTGGTCGAATACCGCGAGTCCCGAGGACATTACTGGAGCTGAACCCGCATTCCGAGATTGCGCGCCAGGAATGCGAACTTGTCAGCAGATTCCTCGATTCGTTTCGCCGTCGGCTTGCCTGCGCCGTGCCCCGCCCTGGTTTCAATTCTGATCAGGACAGGAGCGGGTCCCGCCTGCGCAGCCTGAAGAGCCGCCGCGTACTTGAATGAATGGCCCGGCACGACGCGGTCATCATGATCCGCTGTCGTGATGAGCGTAGCGGGATACCGCGCTCCCGCCCTGATGTTGTGAAGCGGCGAATACGCCCGCAGAAACTCGAAGTGCTTCGGGTCATCCGACGAGCCGTAGTCCGACGCCCATGCCCAGCCGATTGTGAATTTCTGAAAGCGCAGCATGTCCATGACGCCGACGGCGGGAAGTGCCGCACCGAAAAGCTCCGGACGCTGGTTCAATACCGCCCCTACCAGCAGCCCGCCGTTCGAGCCGCCGGAAATCGCGAGCTTCGGGGTCGACGTGTACTTCTCCCTGATGAGATACTCGGCGGCAGCAATGAAGTCGTCGAAGACATTCTGCTTCTTGCCGAGGATTCCGGCCTCGTGCCATTCCTTTCCGTATTCGCTTCCGCCGCGGATGTTGGCGACGGCGTAGATGCCGCCCATCTCCATCCACACGAGATTCGCAGCGGAGAACGACGGGGTTTCGGCGACATTGAATCCGCCGTAGCCGTAAAGGATTGTCGGATTGCCGCCGTTGAGCAGCGTCCCCTTTTTCATCGTGATGAACATCGGGACGCGCGTGCCGTCCTTGCTCGTGAAGAACACCTGCTTCGTCTCGAACTGCGAAACGTCGATCGGAAGATTCGACGCCTTGTGGACGACGTTGGTCCCTCGCTTCAGGTCGTACCGGTAGATCGTCGGCGGGGTCACGAAGGAACTGAACGAGTAGAACATCTCGTTGTCCCTCGCGCTGCCGTTGATTTCGCCGACGCTCCCCAGGCCGGGCAGCTGGATTTCGCCGATGAACGGATATCCCGGCGCGGAGAGGCGGCGTCGATCATCGCTCGGCGCGGGCGTGCGGCCGGCCGGGTCGCGCATCGTCGTGCCGGGAGGCCCGGCCGCTCGCGAGCGATTGGGCCGCGGAGCGTTCAGGTCGGGAATCCCGTAGATCCGCAGGCTGGAATGCGCATCCTGGAGATACTCGAGAACCAGCTGCTTTCCGGCGACGTGAGAGGAGACGAGCGGATCCTTTCCTTCAGGAATGACGCTCACCCACCGGCGAGGCTCACTGTTGTTGATGTCGATCTGGACGATTCTTCCCTTCGGTGCGCCGAGATCGGTGCGCACGAGGAGGAAGTCGCCTGTGTTGTGAATGAAGGAGTTGGTCGACTCGAAATTGTCTATCAGGCGCACTATCGGCGCGGTGATGGACGGCTTTTTGGGGTTGTCGAGGTAGATGTAGTACATGCGCGACCGGGTGTTGCTTCCCTGATACGCGTTGATGATCGCGAACGTCCCGTCGTCACTGACTTTCGTGCTGAAGAGCCAGTTCGGCTGGTCCTTGTTGTCGTAGATGATCAGGTCGGCTGACTGTTTCGTTCCAATCCGGTGGTAATAGACCCGCTGGTTGCGGTTGACGTTGGTGAGCGTGTTGCCCGACGTCTGCGGATCGTAGCCCTGGTAGAAGAATCCCTTGTTGTCCCGGGTCCATGAGATGCCCGAGAATTTCACCCACTTCAGCGTGTCTACCGCATCCCGTCCGGTGTCCACGTTGCGGACTCTGACCTCGCGCCAGTCCGATCCGGCGAACGAGATGGAATAGGCGAGAAGCTTTCCGTTCGGTGAGGGAGCGGTGGTTGCGAGCGAGGCCGTGCCATCGCTCGAGAGAGTGTTGGGATCGATCAGGACACGCTGCGGGCGGTCGCCGTCCTTCACGTAGTAGATCGACTGATTCAGCAGGCCGCTGTTCTCGCTGAAGAAGAGGCGGTCGTCGAACTTCTCGGGCACGTCGTACTTGGGATAATTCCAGACCTGCGTGAGCCGGTTGCGTATTGCCGCTCGTTCGGGGATCGATGCCAGATAGCCGAACGTGACCTGGTTCTGTGCCTGAACCCATGCCCTGGTCTCGGGCGAATCTGTGTCCTCGAGCCACCGATACGGATCGGCGATCTTCGACCCGTGATAGTCGTCCACCTGCGAAGCGCGGCGGGTTGACGGATAGCTGAGCGGAGTCTGTGCCGGGGCCGATGCAGCAACGGTGCACGATAGAAGTGATGCACCGAGAAGGGCGCGCTGAAGTCTCATGTATCTCTATGGTTTGTGCGGACCAGTCAATTTACGGGAATTGACCTCAATGGTTCCACCCTGCGCGGGCGAGCGATAAAATCCCGCACCCACCACACGGTCAGATCCGATGGCATCCAGCGAAAAAAATTACTGGCTCCTCAAGACCGAGCCCTCGACCTTCTCCTTCGACGACCTCTGGAACGCGCCAGGGCGCACCACCTTCTGGGACGGGGTGCGGAATTTCCAGGCACGAAATACCCTTCGTGACAGGATGAAGAAGGGTGACCTGGTCTTCATCTATCACTCGAGCACGGATCCCACCGGTATCGTGGGAGTTGCCGAGGTCGCGAAAGAGGGATACCCGGACGCTACGGCGTTCGATGCGGGCGATTCCCATTACGATCCAAAGAGCAAGCGGGAGTCGCCGACGTGGTTCGGTGTGGATGTCCGGGCGGTCGAGAAGATCGAGCCGATAATCACTCTCGAGGAGCTCCGGAAGACGCGAGGTCTCGAGAAGATGGTGCTCCTTCAGAAGGGGAGCCGGCTTTCCGTGCAGCCCGTTTCCGCCACGGAATGGTCGGTGATCAGGCGTCTCCGGTAGGTCTTCGCCGGGCTGGGGAAGGGTTTTGTGAGACCGGTGAGACCGGTGAGAAAACCACACTACTTGTTTGTGGTTTTAAAAAGCATAACAGCTGGTCTTCCGCTTTTCTCACGAAGCGGGGAGAGTGTCTGACTTCGGGAGCAGCGGTTAATTTTTAGGTATCCACAGGAGAAAGAATGGCGACGACTCAGGCCCCACCCGGCGGGCTGGAAATAACCGTTGACCGTCCAGGTCGTCAACCTCGTGGTGAACCACCGCACCCAGATGCAGCCGCAGGCCTGATCGACTCCCAACCGCGAACCCCTGAGTAGGAGGGCTCTCCATGGGAGCTGCAATTGGCGCAGGTGGCGACAGT
>DASWQD010000323.1:0-1702 GCA_036398255.1 Gemmatimonadaceae bacterium
ATGCGTCGTCATCAACGCCGACGTGACGATCGTGACCGAGCATCCGCGCGTCTCGAAATTCCGCGACGCTATCCGCGAATCGCTGGCGGCAGTTCTCGGAGTTACCAAGACGGACGTGGGCTTCAAGGGAAAGACCAACGAAGGGATGGGATGGATCGGCCGCGGCGAAGGCCTCGCTTGCATGGCCGTCGTCACAATCGCTCTCGAGCTGGACACGGGTGCGGAGTGAGCGTCGACGCAATCATCAACTGGCTGAGCGCGCTCCCCATCAGCACGCTCTACCCGGCGATCGGACTGATCTCGGCTCTCGAGAACGTCTTTCCGCCGTTCCCCGCTGACGTAGTCGTCGCTTTCGGCAGCTTCCTCGCGGCGCGTGGGGAAGCGTCTCCATATACGACCTTCCTGGTTTCCTGGATCGGCAATCTTCTGGGCGCCGCGCTGATGTACTTCATCGGGCGCAGGTACGGCTCGAGCGCCTTCATGTCGCGGCTCGAGCGCTGGGCGGGCGCAGGCGCCGAGCAGAGGCTGATGACGCTTTACGGTCGCTATGGGCTTCCGGCGCTTTTCATCAGCAGGTTTCTGCCCGCTGTTCGCGCGGTAGTGCCGCCTTTCGCGGGAGCGATGAAGCTTCCCGTTCTGCCTGTCACGATGGCAATAGGCGCCGCCTCGGGAATCTGGTTCGCATTCATCACGTTCATCGCATATCGCGCTGGCGAGAACTGGGAAGTGTTGTACGCCACAATCGTTCGCTCAGGAAAGATCGTGGCGATCTGTGCGACCGCGCTCGTGATTCTCGTCGCGCTCTTCTTCTACCTGCGGCGCCGCAAGCCAGCGCAAATAGAGCCGTGAGCCTCTCCGGAGTTCCCGACGAGCTGTCGCGGAGCTTTCAGCTGGAGCGATTCCAGGACCATCTCTCGGTAGAGAAGGGCGCGTCACCTCGCACCAACGAAGCATATCTGCGCGACGTAGCGCGGTTCGCGACGTTTTCCGCAACAAAGGGTGCATCCACCCCGACGAGCGCGAGCGCGCGACTGCTTCGCGACTACGTCTACCACCTGAAGGACCTCGGCCTGTCGCCCGCTTCCATTCGCCGCAACGTCTCCGCGGTCCGCAGCTACTTCCGGTTCATGATCGCCGAGGGCGAGCTGGTGCGCGATCCGAGCGAGAAGCTGGAGTCGCCGAAGAGATGGCGCACGCTGCCGGAAGTCCTCACCGTCGATGAAGCAGAAAAGCTTCTGACGGCTCCGTCGCTCGACGAGCCGTTTGCATTCCGGGACAGGGCGATGCTCGAGCTCGCATACGGCGCGGGTTTGAGAGTGTCGGAATGGATCACTCTTTCCGTGAAGGATGTGCTGATGGAGGATCACCTCCTTCGCGTTTTCGGAAAAGGATCGAAGGAGCGGCTCGTTCCGATCGGGCGCAAAGCCATCGGCGCGGTTGCGATCTATCTTCGCGAGCTTCGACCGAAGCTCGAGCGCGGACAGGGGAAGGGAATTCTTTTTCTCAACGCGCGCGGCGACCCTCTCTCGCGCATGGGGGCATGGAAGATTCTCCGGAAGTACGTGGATGCAGCCGGCATCACCAAGCCCGTGTCGCCACATACTCTCCGGCACTCCTTTGCGACTCACCTGCTCGAAGGTGGCGCCGACCTTCGTGCCGTGCAGGAAATGCTGGGGCACGCCGATATTTCCACGACGCAGAT
>DASWQD010000324.1:0-7042 GCA_036398255.1 Gemmatimonadaceae bacterium
GGACAGAACGGAAGCGGAATGCACACGCACCAGTCCCTGTTCCGTGGAAAGGAAAACGCATTCTGGGACAAGAATGCGAAGTGGGAGCTTTCGGAGACTGCCCTTCATTACATCGGCGGACTGCTGAATCACGCGCGCGGATTCTGTGCGATCACCAATCCGCTCGTGAATTCGTACAAGAGACTGGTGCCAGGTTACGAAGCTCCGGTGAACGTCGCGTGGTCGATGCGCAACAGAACTCCGATGATTCGCATTCCTGATCGCCGCGGTCTCGGAACACGCTGCGAGCTTCGCATTCCCGATCCTGCAGCGAATCCATACCTCGCGCTCGCCGTGCAGCTCGCGGCCGGCCTCGACGGCATCGAGAACAAGACAGATGCACGCGAGCCCGTCAACACGAACATCTGGGAGATGTCGCACCGCGAGAAGCGCCGGCTCCGGATCGACGACCTGCCGCACAACCTCGAAGAGGCGTGCAACGAGCTGGAGAAGGATACGGTCATCAAGGAAGCGCTAGGCGAGCACATCTATTCCAACTTCATCGCAGCGAAGCGACAGGAGTGGGAGGAGTACATCACTCAGGTGTCGCAGTGGGAGCTGGACAACTACCTGGCTAAGTACTAAGGCTTAAAACCAATTAAAACCGAGACGAGATCTCTCGTCTCGGTTTAATAGGTTCTCCATCCCCTCTGGCATCGCCGTCTCCTATGGATACATTCGTCTCTTGATGAATCCGTCGGAGCGGCCGCAGTCGTATTCAAGTGAGAACGGGTCGAACGCAGATGACGTAGCGTTGATGCGACGCATGGTCGAAGCGGACGAGACGGCGCTCGGAGCATTGTACGACCGCTGGGTTCGCTCGCTTTATTCGCTCGTCCTGCATCTTCTCAAGGATCCGGATGAGGCGGAAGACGTGGTCGAAGAAACTTTCTGGCAGGCATGGCGCAAGGCGGGCTCGTACGAGCCGTCACGAGGCGCGGTATCGACCTGGCTTCTGACAATCGGAAGACGCAAGGCGCTGGACCGCCTTCGCGCGAGAAAGCGCAGCCGCGAAGACCTCATCGGCGAGGACCGCTCATTCGCCGATCTTCCGTCGAGTGACCCGGATCCATCGATCGATACTGAAGGAGCGGAGCTGAGAGAGAACGTTCGACGAGCTCTCAACCATCTTCCCGCGGAGCAAAGAGAAGTCCTCGAGCTCGGCTACTTCAACGGCCTGAGCCAGTCGGAAATAGCAGATGTCACAGGACAACCACTCGGAACAGTCAAGACGCGAATGCGTCTCGCAATGCAGAAGCTGAGAGAGCCACTATCGATGCATCGCGGGGTGACGGAGTGAGCGGCATGAGCCACGAAGAAGCGTTAAGCGAGCTTTCGGCCGTCGCGCTCGACGCGGCGCCGTCGGAAATCGCGAGCGCGGTACGTGCGCATGCTGCGGCTTGCCCTGAATGCGGACCGGAGCTCGCCGCAATGGAGCAGACGGTAGCGATACTGGGCGAGCTCGCTCCGGCGGCGCAGATAAATCGCGGACGAAGCGCAGGCATTCGGTCGCGTCTCATCATGCGCGGACGAGCGGAGCGTGAGTCACGCTCGGCGCCGGTGCCGGGACCGCCGGACATCGCGCGTGGAGTGGCGAGTCTGACCGGGCAGGGTCACCGGATCACACCGGGCGCGCAACGACCGGTGACCGGAGACACGAAGAGAGTCACGCCGCCGGCCCAGCAGCCGAAAGTACCGCTCGATGTGATTCCCGCGCGACGCTCGATCAACTGGTATGCGATCGCGGCAACGCTCGCGCTCATCATCACCGGTGCGCAGCTGTTCCGTGTCACCACCGATCGCGACCGCATGAGAGAGCAGGTCGCCGCGCTCGACAGCGTGCAGTCGCCGACGGACAGCCTCACGGCAATGCTGAGCCGCAAGGACTCAATGATTGCGGCGATGACCGGGCCGGACGTGAAGGTCGTTCCGCTCGTCATCGAGGGTGCGAGTGAGCCGCTTGGCCGCATGATGTGGAACCGTGCTTCCAACGACTGGATCATGGTGACATACAACCTGAGACCGCCGAAGCCGGGGAAGACATATCAGGTGTGGCTCGTCACCGACGATGCCAAGATCTCTGCCGGCACGTTCCACCCCGACGCAAACGGCGGAACGTTCATGCACGCCCGCTACGCGATGGATCGCAACGCGCTTCGTGCAGTAGCGATCACGGAAGAGCCGGAAGGAGGAATGCCCGCGCCAACGGGACCGATGGTCGTCGCGGGCAATGCGTAAGTCAGCTACGAGCTACGAGCTACGAGCTACGAGCTACGAGCTACTAGCTACGAGCTACGAGCTAGCGACGCTTACGGGCGGAAGATTTCTTTTGGGTCGTACGCTTGCGCGGGACCTTCGCTCCCTTTTCGCGAGCCTCAGAGAGTCCGATAGCGATTGCCTGCTTGCGGCTCGTGACCTTCCTGCCGCTCCCGCTTTTCAAGGTTCCTTTCTTTCTCCGGCGCATCGCTGACTCGACGCGTTTGCTCGCAGCCTTGCCGTACTTCCTTGCACCGGATTTTTTTCGTGCCGCCATAACGAATTATCTCCTCTGGAAAGTGGTTTCAACATCCCTGACTGCCGTCAGGCAATAATCGAAATAGTCCAGGCTGGCGTCTGCTCTCGCGAGCAGGCCTTCGGCGATTCCAACTCGTGCAGCGGGAAACGCGGCAACCTGCGGCGACACCACGTGCTGAAGCCAGCCCTCGGCGTGACCGATGTCGATGATGGCGTGCGCGCCGTAATAGACGACTGCTTTCTTCTTCATCCCGACGCGCAGTGCACCGTGCACGACACGAGTACATCGCTGCGGTGCGAGCAGCTCGACTGCGCCAAGTGTGCCCTGCGCGCGGAATGCGTTCCGGCGCGGGATGCAGCTCCAGAGCATCACGTTCACTCCCGACAGGATCTGCCATGGAAGAACCGAAGCGTCGGGAGCTTCGATATGGAGAGCTTCGATCAGCTTGTGGAAGAGATGCGTATGCACGGCGTGCGGCTTCCCCCGGCCCATCTCGTCCCAGTAGTTCGATGCCATCTCCATCTTGACTTCGCTTCTCGTGCCGACCTGGGCCATCGCCACCAGATCATCGAACGCAGCTTCTCCCGCACACTCCATCCGGAAAAACCACTCCAGCTGCGACCGCGTCGCGTCTGATGCCAGGAACGCATACAGGTCGTGCTCGTACAGCGGATGAGCGAACGCGGTGTCGCGGAACCAGGCAGCGAATTCATCGGGGACCGAGGGAAGTGCTGACTCCGACAGATCATGCGCCAACCGCACACGCCGGAGCATGTCTTCTTCCCAGGGGCGCTCGAGAATCCGCATCAGCGTACAGGCAAAGGGATGAAACTGATTCGCCATGGATGCATCGACAGGCAGTCTCACGTGCTGCTGATAGAGGACAAGCAATGCACGATGCAGCGCGTCGCGCGCACCATGGTCGATCCAGGAAGCGCTCTGCCTGTCAGTCGTTCGACCCCGCGGATAGGCTTTCCTCGCGAGTGATCGCGCGGTTCCAAGAAGGCGCTCCTCCAGCCCGAGCTCTGCCTCCAGGGCCGCATCGAGGTCAGGCTGTTCCAGCAGGCTTCTCAGGGAACCGGCGAGATCGTCCTCTGGAGTCTCTGTCGCAAAGGCAATCGGGAGCAGTGCAACCGACGGCAGCTCGATGGTCTTCAGCATGATCGGTACGGTGCGGCGTTTGCATTCACGTCAGGTGCTGGAATTGCAAGAGGCGAGCCTTTTTCCGTCGCTCAGACGAAGCATGCCGCACCGATTCGGACGACCTGATACTGGCAGCCGGGTTCTGACCTCGTTTCTCGACGAGGCGGGACGGCTGCACTCGTTCGTCCCGCCTTTCCGCTTCACTGCCTTCTTCTCACCGGAGGACACGCTGCTCTGCGCATGTGCTTCCGAGGCAGCACTCGCCCATGCGAGGTCGCAGCGGCGGATGAGCGCGTGGTCGCGAAACACTATGCGCATCGCCGAGCTGACGACGGGAAGCGGGCTCGTCGGCCTCCATCTCCTGCTCGTCGAAAGTGGAAGCCGCCTCACTGGCCTCGACATCGACCCCACTGCGACCGACATCGCGGCAAGGAATGCCAGGCTCCTTGGCCTTGCGAAGAGAGCGCACTTCGAATGTGCCGATCTCTGGTCTGATTCGACGCTGTCGACTCTCAGCGACGCAGCACCGGACCTCATCATATGCAACCCGCCGTATGTACCGGAGCCGGAGCAGGAGAAACTGAAGATCGAGGCAGGAGCCGGCCCTGACGGGACCGCGCATCTCATGCGCACCATCGAGCTTGCTGCAGAGCTACGGCCGAAAGCGCTGGCACTTTCGTGGTGCAGTCTTTCGGACCCGGCGAAAGTCGTGCGCGCAGCCGCAGCCGCCGGGTATTATCCCAATTCACTCTTAATTGTTGCGATCGCCGACGGCGAGTATTCGGGATCGGTTCACGAGTACCTGCGATCGCTTCCGCACGCCTACATCAACGAGCAGCCGGAGACCGTCGATGCCGTCGCTCCGGACGGGTCAGGACGCTTTGCATATCTCCTGATGGCCGGCGACTTCTCCCGGCGTGAGCAGCCGGACATCGAAATCGCAGATGCGGTGGAGAATATCTGCAGGCGCTTTGCGGACGAAGGGCTCACGACACTCGTAAATCCGCGTGCGCCGGTTCCAGTTCGTACATGGATCCTGGACCGCTGGGACGAGCTTCGCCTTCGCGCATTTCTCCACGGAGCCAGCGAGACCGCGGGCGTATCGGCGTGAGATTTCTCGGAGTTGGGGAGACAAACGATCTGGGAGACATGTACCTGCGACTGATCGCTGCGGGGCATGAGGTGCGTGTGCACATGTCCGACAAGGCATCGTGGGACGTGATGCAGGGAATGGTCGACTTCATTCCGGACTGGCGAGCTTCGCTGGAGTGGGTGCGCGAAGCGGACGCAGACGGGATCATCGTTTTCGAGACGGCCAACTGCGGCGACATACAGGACGACCTTCGACGCCAGGGCTTCAATGTCGTGGGCGGCAGCGCCTTCGGTGACCGTCTCGAGACCGAGAGATCATTCGGGCAGAGTGTTCTCGCCGATTGTGGAATGAACACAGCGTGCACGAGAGAGTTCTCGTCCTTCGATGAAGCTGTTGGTTTCCTGCGCGAATCTCCGGGCCGTTACGTCTTCAAGCTGAACGGATCGAACTGGCCGTCGACGCGGAACTACGTGGGTCAGATGGACGATGCGCGGGACATGATCGCGCTCCTCACCGCGACGCGTAACAGCTGGACTTCGGATGAGGAGCCCAGCTTCGTGCTCATGGAGTTCGTGGATGGCGTCGAAATCGGTGTCGGAGCTTTCTTCAACGGTGAGAAATTCCTCGATCCGCCCAATCTCGACTGGGAGCACAAGCGGTTCTTTCCCGGAGACATCGGCGAGCTCACGGGTGAGATGGGAACCGTGGTCACGTACGACGGTGCACGACCGCTGTTCGACCGAACGCTCGGACGTCTTGCTCCGCGGCTCCGCGAATCAGGATACTGCGGCTACATAAACCTCAACACGATCGTCAACGAGCACGGCACCTGGCCGCTCGAGCTGACATGCCGCTTCGGCTATCCGGGGTTCGCAATTCTCGATTCGCTTCACGAGGATGGCTGGGATGTGGTGCTTCCCGGGCTCACGAGCCGGAGGGCGGATTCCATCCGCGTCAAAACAGGATTCTCAGTCGGCGTCGTCATGACAGTTCCGCCAGTCCCCTATCCGGACGGCTACGACGAGCTCGGCCGGGGCACGCCGATCTGCTTTCGGGATAGCATGACGGACGAAGACCGCGAGTCGCTGCATTTCGGGGAAGTAACAATGCGGGACGGGCAGCTCACGACGGCCGGCATGGTGGGCTACACTATGGTAATTACCGGAACAGGCGCTACCATAGAAGAGGCGCGAACCGCGGCATACGACCGCGTCGACAAGGTAGTGATTCCCAATGCGCGCTACCGGAAGGACATCGGAGTGCGACTCATGAGCATCGATTGGTCGAGGCTCGAGAAGCTGGGCATCGTGCAGGGATGATCGACCCCGAGCACGGCGCCGTCGAGAGACTCACCGCCGGTATCGAGCCGGAAGCGCACCGGGACATTCTCAGGCGCTGTCTATCAGGCGCCCTCTCTCCCGCAGTTGCATTGATGCGGCTTCTCATCGAGACCGAAGATGCTGCCGCGGTGAGAGCAGCCGTCGACGAGGTGACACGGCGCGCGGCTTCGCTGTCGCGCGCGACCGACAGCCTTCTGAGAGACCGCGTCGACGATCTCACGCAGCTGGTAATCGAAAACGAGCCCGGATGCGAAAAAATCGCCGAGATGCTGCGTGCAAACGTCGACTCGCCGGATCAGGCGCCGTCGGTGGAAGAGGGAATCGCATTCTGTGAAAAACTCTTCGACTGGTCGGTACAGCAGTCGGAAGAGGCAAGTGTGGCACTCTACTCACTCGGCAATCCGCAGCTGCTGGAGCGCGCGACGCGAGAAGTGATCACGCAGCTCGAGCTGTGGAATGTCATTTCGCAGAAGCGTGTCGTGCTGGACATAGGATGCGGCATCGGGAGAATCGCAGCCGAGCTCGCCCCGCGTGTCGGGGAAGTTCATGGTGTCGACGTGTCAGGGCGGATGATCGAGACGGCGCTTCGGAGGTGTCACGGGCTCTCCAACGTCAAGCTCATGAAAAGCAGCGGGCGCGACCTTCGCGAGTTCAGCGACGCGTCGATAGATGCTGCGCTCGCCGTTGATACCTTTCCGTATCTTCATCAATCCGGTGCAGCACTCGTCGCAACCTTCTTCTCCGAGGCGGCGCGTGTCCTTCGGCCCGGAGGCGACTTCGTCATCATCAATTACTCCTACACCGCGGATGACAGGTCGAGCGCGAGCGAAGTCGCGAGGCTGGCAGGCGAGCACGGTTTCGACGTGATCGTGAGCGGCGAGCGGTCATTCGTCATCTGGGACGGACTCGCTT
>DASWQD010000325.1:0-7630 GCA_036398255.1 Gemmatimonadaceae bacterium
CGAGGCCTCTGACAGCTGCCGCGCTCTTGGCGCTCAAGTCATAGGGGTCCCCACCGACGTCGCCGATCGAAACCAGTGCAGGCACCTCATCGAGCGCTCAGTCGCCGAGTTCGGACGTATCGACACTCTCATCAACAACGCGGGCATCAGCATGCACGCGCGCTTCGACGAGCTGCATGACATCGAGGCTGTCGAGCGGATAACCGCGATCAACTACTTCGGAAGTGTCTACTGCACCTGGTACGCGCTTCCGCATCTCAAGAAAACCAAAGGCCGCCTCGTTGCGATCTCGAGTCTTACCGGAAAGAATGGCGTGCCCACGCGCACTCTCTATTCGGGAACCAAGCACGCGATGGCGGGATTCTTCGACTCGCTCCGCATCGAGCTGAGAGACAACGGTGTGTCGGTCACGGTGATCTATCCCGGATTCGTCGCCACCGACATCGCCGAGCGCGCGCTCGGACCCGATGGCAAGCCTCTCGGCACGCGGCCGGTCGTGAAGAACGCTATCATGAGCGTCGAGGAATGCGCGCGGCAGACTGTCGACGCCGTGGCACACCGCAAGCGTGAGGTGATCATGACCGGGCGCGCGCGCCTCGGCATGCTCGTGAAGGCAGTCTGGCCGGAAATTGTCGACAGGATCGCGGAGCGCGGCATCAAGCGCGGTCGCTGAGTCCCGGAATTTCACCTGAACCACTGGAGAGTCTGATGCACGTCCCCCGTTATCTCTTGTTAGCGCTTGTCGCTGCCGCCGCGTGCACCGCAGCGGAAAAAACTCCCGGCTCTGATTCGGCGCAGGCGGCAGCCTCGACGAGCGGAGACGATCCGGATCGCAACGTTGCAGGCGGTGCGCTGCCCGCGGGGTACACTGCGCGTACCGATCGCGCCGATGCTCCGATATCCGGAGCACGCTATGTCGCGTCGGATGATACCTGGGAAGTCACGACCGGACCCGCGCACATCATCTACGCAGCGAAGGATCTGGGCAACGGCGCATACACTGCATCGGCGACAATCGAGCAGCTGGAGAACCCCACCCATCCCGAGGCGTACGGAATCTTCATCGGCGGACGTGATCTCGATAAGGATTCGCAGGCGTACACGTATTTCCTCGTTCGCGGCACCGGCGATCTCGCGATCAAGGCGCGCGAGGGAGGTCAGGCGCGCGACGTGATCAAGTGGACTCCGAGCGCCGACGTTCCCAAGGCTGACGGTTCAGGCAAGGCCCGCTATGATCTTTCCGTCCAGGTGACGAACGATGCGGTGAAGTTCACCGTCAACGGAAAGCAGGTCGCATCGGTGAGCAAGGCCGGACTGCCCGTCGACGGAATCGTTGGACTGAGAATCAATCACAACCTCCACGTCAAGGTGACGCCGGTATCAGTAACCGCACCCTGATGCGCCGGGTATTTCCCGGGGTCCTTCTCGCGATTCTGCTTTATGCCGGCTTCAGCTCGATCGGTCCGCTTCCTCCGATCGGGCCGCTGCTCGACCCTGCGAACGGCGTATGGGCATCGGCAGCCGCGGTAAACTTTCCGGCGCGGCAGCTCGCGAAAATCCCCGGCCTGAAAGACAGCGTGCTGGTGCTCATCGATGACCGGGGTGTTCCGCATGTATTCGCGTCGAACGATGACGACGCGTGGCGCGCTCTCGGATTTGTCGTCGCGCGCGACCGGTTGTTCCAGATGGAAGCCCAGACCAGGGCTGCGTCAGGCCGTCTGACCGAATGGGCAGGGGAGCGGGCGCTCGAGACAGATCGCGAATCCCGCGCGCTCGGCCTTGCATGGGGCGCCGAAAAGAAAGCCGCCGCGTATGATCGTTCGTCGCCGGCATGGTTGGCGATGCAGGCGTATGCCGATGGCGTGAATGCATGGATCACCAGCATGCGGCCACGCGATCTGCCTCTCGAATATCGGCTCCTGAATGCGCGTCCCATCAAATGGGAGCCAGTACATTCATTTCTTTTTCTGGCTCGCATGACGCTCACGCTCGGTCTGAACGACGCCGCGACGAAGCGGCTCAACGCGCAATCGCATGTCGGAAAGGCGGCTGCTGACGCGCTCTTTCCAGTGAACAGTCCGATTCAGGAGCCGATACAGCCGAACGGACAGGCCGCTGCGCGATTCGATTTCGGTGTTCTTCCTGCGCCGGGCCCGCCGGATTCGCAGGCCGTGCTCGCGCGCGACGCGCGCAGGGACCTGCTCGTTGCGTTGCGGCCGCCGGAAAAGAGCGAGCCGTCGGACGCGGTGGGCAGCAACAACTGGGCAGTTGCGCCATCGCGATCGTCGACGCGCAATGCAATTCTCGCCGGTGATCCGCATCTCGACCTCACTCTCCCGTCTGTGTGGTATGAGATGCACATCGTCGTACCGGGCAAGCTCGATGCTGCCGGCGTTGGCTTTCCCGGCATGCCCGGGGTTGTGATTGGATTCAATCGCGACGTAGCCTGGACCTTTACCAACACCGGATCCGACGTCAACGATTTCTACGCTGAGAAAGTCGATCACGACTCCCGTCCGACGCGCTATCAGGTTGACGGGCAGTGGCGGAATCTCGAGAAGCGGGTAGAGACATATCGCGGTCCCGGCGGCGCCGTCCTCGCTACCGATACGCTCTACTTCACCCACCGCGGGCCGATGCGAAAGCTCCTCGGCAAATGGCTGTCGATGCGCTGGACCGCCTACGAGCCTTCACGCGAGCCCGACAATTTTCTCGCGCTGTCGCGAACGAAGTCGGTCAACGAATGGCTGTACGCGATGCGCGACTACGTTGCGCCGACGCAGAACGGTCTCGTGGCGGATCGCAGCGGGAACATCGCGATCCGTTCTTCAGGCAGCTATCCCATTCGTCCTGGCGACGGTCGGGGTGACGTAATCCGCGACGGATCGCGCTCGTCGAATGACTGGGCGGGATTTCTTCCGGTGGAGAAATTTCCATTCTCGATGAATCCTGCGCAGGGGTTCCTTGCGTCGGCGAACCAGCAGCCGGTGGATCCGCGCCAGAATCCGGCATACATGGGATCCTCATGGTACTCGCCCTGGCGCGCGATGCGAATCAACGCGCTATTACGATCCGATTCGTCGGTGACGCCGGACGACATGCGCATGTACCAGACCGATCCCGGAAGTGCGCGCGCCGATCTTTTCGTTCCTCTCTTTCTCGACGCCGCTCGGCGTCGTGACTCGCTTGGGAAGGGTGAACCCAGGCTTCGAGAAGCGGCCGCCCTGCTTCGCGAGTGGGACCGCAAATACGTGCGCGACAACAGGCGCGCAGTGCTTTTCGAGGCAGCCATGCGCGAGCTGAATGTGCGGACGTGGGATGAGCTCGTTGACAGCACCGCCATTGGAGCGCGCGGGATCACAGCATTGATGCCGGAGACGCAAATGCTCCTCTGGCTGTCGCGGTCGGCTTCCAGCACATGGTGGGACAACCGCCACACGCGCGAGGTCGAAGACCGCGATGCCATCCTTGCTTCGAGCCTGGTCGCTGGACTCGACAGCGTGCTCGCGAGCAATGGGAAACCGGATTCGGACGAATGGCTTTGGTCGAACCGGCGAAAGGCGAACATTCGCCATCTGCTGCGGATTCCGGCACTCGGCGCATTCGGAGTTTCACTGCAGGGCGGGCCAGGCACGATGAATCCGTCGAGTGGCGAGGGAACGCAGGGTGCGAGCTGGCGGATGGTGGTCGAGCTCGGCCCGGAAATTCGCGCGTGGTCGATCTATCCCGGCGGACAATCCGGCGCCCCCGCAAGCACGCGATACACGGATCGCCTGTCGCAATGGTCGGCAGGTCAGCTGGACCCGGTACTTTTTCCGCGCACTCCATCCGAGCTTGATCGGCGGCGCATTATCTCGACGCTGGTTCTCAAAAGCAGATGATGCTGCGAAGCGTTGTGAAAGCGGTTCTTCTCGCCGAGGCGTTCGCGGTCGCCACGTTTGCGCTCGGGTGGTGGTCGGTGCCGATCGTCGCGGTCCTCTATGCTGCTGCTTCGAAGCGGCGGTACCCGGCGCGTTTCGCCGGCCTTTGCGCCGCAGGCGGATGGGGAGCTCTTCTCCTGCTCGATTTCGCGAAAGGTCCTGTTGCCAACATGGGGACGAGGCTCGGGGGCGTGATGGGAGTGCCTCCGGCGGTGCTCTTCGTTCTGACGCTCCTGTTTCCCGCCTTGCTCGCGTGGTGTGCGGCGACGTTCGTCCCGCAGCTTCGCGCCAATCGCGCTACTGCTGAGAACCCGGCGTGAGGATAGTACCTTCACGCGTGCGTTCAGTCAGCATCTTCGTGGTGAATCGCTGACCTTCAGAAATTCGCTCCACTTCGATGGCGATAGCATCTACTGACGCCGAGAGCTGCTGGAGCTGCTGGCGGACGTCGGCTGGTATCTGCGCCGGCTGCGGCGTGCCGCGCTCGATGCGCCTTGCGATCGCTCGCATGAGTGGAAGCCCGATTATTATCGCGGCAAACATGATGAAGAAGCCGATTGCAATGTTTTCGGCCTCAGGGGGAATCGGACTCGGTATCGGTGCGGGCACACCGACCGTGGTCACCACATCGGGTTGTCGGATGATCACGCGCTCGCCCTTCGCGGCCTGCTCGACTGCTTCGCGCGCCGCCTTTTCCGCGGCCACCTGGGCATCGCGCACGCTCTGCTGAATCTGCTGTCGCAGCTGCTCGCGTGAGACTGGCGGATTCTCCTGCTGCATAGATTTGAGCATGGCGCTTATCCGGTGAGGGGGAGCAAGGGCAATTTATTGACATGAATACCGCGGAGCGAGTGTTGACGGGCGCAGTTGCCGGCGCAGCGACGTGGGTGCTCCTGGCCCTGCTCGGCGTGCCTCACGTCTTCGGAATCGGTCTGGACGCCGGTCTGGTTCCGCTCACGATTCTCGCCGCGATTTTCGCGGTTACGAGAGTGCGCCTGCTTTTTCCCGTAATCGCGATGCTTCTCGTGCTGGTGACGATTGGAGTTGCATACACTCCGGTCGTCGTCAAGCCAGCCCAGCGCCTCGTGCGCAGTGATTCCCTGCCTGCGTCTGCCGACGCCGTGGTCGCGCTGTCCGGCGGCATGAACGCCGATGGCTATCTCACTCAGCAGGGCGCTGACCGAACGCTCAAGGCCGTTGAGCTCGTCGCCAATGGAGTCGCACCGGTTCTTCTTTTCACCCGGGAAGAGAAGATGATCGGAACCGTCATGACGACTTCCGCTGACGACCAGCGTCGGATCGCGTCGCTTGGGCGCGTTACGCGCCTCTTGTCCACGAGGCGTGTGCGCAGCACCCGCGATGAAGCGCTTGCCGTCGCGCGCGTCGCGCAGTATCGCGGATGGAAACGGATTGTCCTCGTCACCTCGCCGTTTCACTCGCGGCGTGCATGCGCAACGTTCGAAAAGGCCGGCCTGACGGTGAGCTGCATTCCGAGTGACTCGAGGGACGTATCGATCAGGCGAATGCAGAACGCCCGGGATCGCATCGTCGCGTTCGGACTCGTGCTGTACGAGACGGCCGGAACATTGCGCTACAGACTTTCGGGCTGGGTGTGAGGGCGGCGAAACATCGGCGCCCGGCCGTCGTAGTGTGACACTCGGAGGACCTCATCGATGAGCTCGCTAACCACTCTCGCCCAATCACTTGGCGTTGCCTACGCGGCAGGAATCAACCTGCCGGCGACTGTTGCCGTGCTCGGAGTCGCCGATCGAGCTGGCTGGATAGATCCTCTGCCCGGCGCACTCAGCTCCGTGAGCAGTGTCTGGGTGATCGGGATCGCGTCCGTGATTTACGCGATGGAATTTCTGGTCACCCTGATTCCGGGAGTCGCAAGCGTCTGGGAGACCGTGCAGAGCATCGTGCGCCCGCCGGCGGCCGCTTTGCTCGCGGTAGCCACAACCTACGACCTGAGCCCGCCTGTCGTCGTTGCCGCGGGACTTGTCGGCGGCGGGCTCGCCCTCACGACACACGGCACCAAGCTCGGGCTTCGATATGCAGTCGATACTTCGCCCGAGCCGGTGACGAACGGATTCGCGAATATCGCCGAGTTCGCGACGATTGCATCGATTGCGATTTTCGTGTGGAATCATCCATTCGTCACTCTGTCGATTGCGATACTCGTACTCATTCTTCTCATTCTCGTCGTCCGGCGCGTCATCAAGACGCTGCGCTATCTCCTGAGCGGAAACTGGAAGAAGAGCGTAGCCACGTAGTGCGCGCGATGACCTCTGGAGGCAGATTTATCGCCTGCTGAGGGCGGCTGCCCTCGTGATTTCATCCGGGGGGCACGATTGAGCGACGAGCGCAAAATCTGGCAGGTGATCGCGGCCTCCTCGGCCGGGACGATGATCGAGTGGTACGACTTCTACATTTTCGGCAGCCTCGCCGCGATCATCTCGACACAGTTCTATCCTGAGGGTAACGCGACCGCGAATTTCCTGAAGACGCTCGCGACGTTTGCGGTCGGTTTCGCGGTGCGGCCATTCGGCGCTCTCGTCTTCGGAAGAATCGGTGACCTGGTCGGCCGAAAGTTCGCGTTCCTCGTGACGCTGCTCCTCATGGGCGGATCGACGGCCGCCATCGGGTTGCTGCCGAGCTATCAGGCGATCGGAATTGCAGCGCCCATCATTCTCGTTCTGCTGCGTCTCCTTCAGGGACTGGCACTTGGCGGTGAATACGGTGGAGCGGCGGTGTATGTCGCCGAGCACGCTCCCGATGGAAAGCGCGGATTCTACACCAGCTTCATCCAGACCACTGCGACATTGGGCCTGTTCGTTTCTCTGATAGTCATTCTCGTCGTTCGTGCCGCAGTCGGAGAGGAGGCCTTCAAGCAGTGGGGATGGAGAATTCCTTTCCTGCTTTCGATCGTCCTCGTCGCCATGTCGTACTACGTGCGGGTGCGGCTCAAGGAATCGCCGCTGTTCACGAAGCTGAAGGCAAGCGGCAATACATCGAAGGCGCCAATAAGTGAAAGCTTCGGAACATCGAGCAGCTGGAAGATTTTTCTGCTGGTGTTGTTCGGGGCCACTGCAGGACAGGCCGTCGTCTGGTACACCGGGCAGTTCTACGCGCTCTTTTTTCTCCAGACTGTGCTCAAGGTCCCGCTCGCAACTGCCTACAAGATCGTCGCTGTGGCCCTGCTCATCGGCGCACCGATGTTCATCTTCTGGGGCGCGATGTCCGATCGGGTTGGCAGGAAGAGAATCATGATGGCCGGCAACCTTCTCGCAGCCTTGTCCTACTATCCCATATATCAGGCGATGAAGGCCTATTCGTCGCCGGTCAACGTGGTGATGCTGACGCTGCTGGTACTGATCCAGGTGCTCTTCGTCACGATGGTCTACGGTCCGATCGCTGCTTTCCTGGTTGAAGCATTCCCGGCGCGCATTCGGTATACATCGATGTCGCTCCCATATCATTTCGGCAACGGCTGGTTCGGCGGATTTCTTCCGCTCATTTCGACGGCTCTCGTGGCGCGCACCGGAAACATCTACGCCGGTCTCGCGTATCCGATCACGGTCGCACTCCTGACGTTCGTTGTCGGATCACTCTACCTCAAGGAAAGCCATACGCATCGCATCTGGGACGAAGTGGGTGGGAATGCCTGACGCGGCGGCGTTGTCAGTGGCATTCATGATCTCCCTGTCACC
>DASWQD010000326.1:0-4443 GCA_036398255.1 Gemmatimonadaceae bacterium
GAAGATCGTTCTCACCGCGCCTCCCGAAAGCGTCAACGCGACGAGAACGCGCTCCGACGACAGGCGAACGAGATCGAGCCGCTCGAGCACGCTGTTGTCGAGCCGGGGCCCGAGCGCCACGCCGAGCTCCTGCGTGATCACACCGAGGCTCTGCGCAGCGCGGCGGAGAATTGCTTCGACAGCTGATCCTCCTGCAGCGATCTGGGAGCTGAGCTGGTGATGCTCGCGCATCGGGCGAGTCGGAAGCGGGAGCAGCGAATCAACGTAGAGGCGATACGCGACGTCGGTTGGAACGCGGCCGGCAGACGTATGCGGATGATAGAGCAGACCCTTGTCCTCGAGGTCGCTCATCGTGTTGCGGATGGTAGCCGGCGAAACGCCGAGGCCGAACCTGCGCGCAATCGCGCTGGAGCCGGCCGGTTGCGCAGTCTCGACGTACGACTGAATAACCGCCTCGAGTACCCGGCGCTCTCTCTCAGTCAGCTCGGGAAGCGGCATGATTGCAAACGTATTAGCGGTTTCAAAGACCTGTCAATGCGGCGGCGAGAGAGTCGAGACGAAGCCATCCCTCGCCAGTCAGTCGGACCATGTCCCCGTCGCGGATCGCCCACCCTTCGCGCTGCCACAGATCGGCCCGAGCGCGGTCAGCATCCGTTACGGCGAGCCCTCGGCTCGTTCGCAATCCGAGATACACCCTTTCGGCAATGCGGTTCTCGTCCGTGAGGATCTCCGAGCCGGCGACTATCGAATCCCCTCGTGAGAGTCGATTCGCCCATTCAACGTAATCTCTCACATTCCAGCTGCGGGTCTCCCCATCGAACGAATGCGCCGACGGTCCCGCTCCCGCATAGGGCACGCCTGTCCAATAGGCAGAGTTATGACGCGAATTCTTCCCCGAAAGGGAGAAGTTCGAGACCTCGTAATGATCATACCCTGCTGCCGTCGCGATCGAGTGCGCGAGAAGGAAATCAGCAGCGTAGCGATCCTCATCCGCCGGCGTGACGGTCCCTCTCTCGGCCCATCGGGCAAGCGGCGTCGCCTTTTCGATGGTCAATCCGTAGAGCGAGATGTGATCCGGGCCAAGGGTGATCGCCTGCCGGAGATCCTGTTCCCACGATCGATCGAGCGACGATGGGAGGGCGAAGATCAGGTCGACGGATATGTTGTCGAACCCCGCGTCGCGCAGGACTCTGAATGCGACTCGAGCACCTTCAGAATCATGAACGCGATGCATCCAGCGCAGGGCCACGTCGTTGAAAGTCTGGATTCCAAGAGAGACCCGATTGATGCCCGCCCGCTTCCACTCGTGGGCAGCGGCCTTTTCAACGTCGTCGGGATTGGCCTCGATGGTGAGCTCGGCTGACTCGGAGATTTCGAAGCGACCGCGAATCATGTCGATGAGCCGCGCAATGCCATCCCCGCCGAGACGCGAGGGGGTGCCGCCGCCCAGGTACACCGTGTCGAGCGGCGAGCCGTTCAGCCGTTTTGCATCGAGCTCCAGGCCAAGCGCGGTGAGATAGTCGTCAACCGGTACCTCGCGCCTTACCGCAATCGCAAAATCGCAGTAGGAGCAGCGCCGGGCGCAGAAGGGGACGTGAACGTAGAGGTGGCGGGGAGTCACTTGACGGTGGTCGCTGACGAAATATCACCTCCTCCGCACTTCTCCCGTGATCAGGCTCTCGACCATCCCTGACAGCTCGAGCGACGTGATGGACGCGAGACACTCCCGCGCGGGGAGTCGCGCGCGTTCGGCCACGAGGTCTACCGCGAGAGTTTCTGAACCGATCGCCGCCCAGACTCTCGCTTCTGAATCACCGAGCTGCACCGGCTCTGCCTGGGTGACGGCGCTCACCCCGGCAATAGCGAGAGCGTCTTCCACTGTTGCGATGAGGAGGGCTCCATCCCGAAGGAGATGATTCGTCCCCGCGCTCTTCTCGGAGTCGATGTTCGCGGGCACGGCGGCGACCGGTCTTCCCATCTCGAGCGCATGTCTCGCCGTGTTGAGCGCCCCGCTCTTGTGCCCGGCCTCGATGACGATCGTGGCTTTCCCGAGAGCAGCGATGATTCGATTTCGCTTGGGAAACGAGCCCTTGTGAGCGGTGGAGCCCGGCTCGTTTTCAGAGAGCACGAGACCCTTCTCGGATATCACCCGGTGCAGCTCCGTATGGCCGACGGGATACGGGACGTCGATACCGGTGCCCAGAACCGCTACAGTGCTGCCGCCGGCCTGGAGTACAGCATGGTGCACAGCGGCGTCTATGCCTCTAGCCATTCCACTCACGATTCCTACTCCCGCTCGTGCGAGGGCGGTCGCAATGGAGCGTGCCGTGCGCAGGCCGTATGATGTTGCATCCCGGGTTCCGACAATTGAGACGAGAGGCATCCCGAGAATCTCGATGTCTCCGATCGCGTAGAGCGGATCGGGGACATTGTCGAGGTCCAGGAGAGCCTGCGGATACTGCGGCGCACTCGCCGCGATTGTCCTGACGCGTCGAGAAATCACTTCAGGCCTGAAGACCTAAGGTAGTGGTACGGTTGCTTTTGCTGCCTCAGCAACAACGTGCTGCTTCATCCTCAGCAGCTCGCTCCACCAGGCCGATAAAAGCTGGTCGAGTCCGGTTCGGGCGGCAGCGCTCACGGCGAACATTCCAAACGCGCCCTGTGTTTCGATCGGCGGCAGATAATCCTCACCGAACAAATCCATCTTGGTGAAAACCACGCAATGCGGCGTGGCCTCGAGCGCGGACGAATGCGACGCCACCTCATGCCGCAGCTGGTCGTACTCCGCCTGCCAGTCCATCGCATCGATCGGGATCAGGAACGCGAGAATCCTTGTCCTCTCGATGTGTCGGAGAAACTGAAGCCCGAGCCCCTTGCCCTCGTGCGCCCCTTCGATGATCCCGGGAATGTCGGCGACTACGAAGGTGCGGTGATCGGTCAGCTGAACCACGCCCAGGTTCGGCGCGAGGGTCGTGAACGGATAGTCCGCGATCTTGGGACGAGCGGCGGAAATGACGGACAGGAGTGTCGATTTCCCCGCATTTGGCTGGCCGACGAGCCCGACATCAGCGATGAGCTTGAGCTCGAGCTCGAGCGTGCGCGCTTCACCTTCCTCTCCCGGTTGCCATTCGCGCGGCGCCTGATGAGTCGCAGTGGCAAAGAAGGTGTTTCCCTTCCCGCCTCGACCGCCCTTCGCGACGATCGCTTCCTGACCGTCCTCGAGAATTTCGGCGACGATCTCGCCTGTCGACGTGTCGCGAATGATTGTTCCCGGCGGAACTGGAAGCACCGCGTCGGAACCAGAGTGCCCAGTCTTGTTCGAGCCCATACCATGCTCGCCGCGCTCCGCGACCCAGCGATCGCGGTACGTGTAGTCGAGGAGCGTTGCGAGGTTGCTGTCGCCGCGCACGATGATGTCGCCGCCGCGCCCTCCGTCTCCGCCATCAGGCCCGCCCATGGGAACGCGATGCTCCCGGCGGAATGAAGTGCACCCCGATCCCCCGGTCCCTGCCTCGACCTTCACCACTACGCGATCAATGAACACTCGTGCCCTTTTCCATTCTTGGCGGATGACGCCGCGATGCGACGTGGGTCAGGAGTGACCGGTATTGCTTGAGATCTTCTTCACGCACCAGGTCGGAGAGCGAATCCAGCACCGCCTCAACCTGGCCGAGAGTCGCACCCGCATTGAGAGCGCCATGCAGGTGAGAATGCAGCTGTCTCTGTTGACCGCTTGCCGCGCACGCGGCCACTATGCAGAGCTCGCGGACCAGGAGACTCAATCCGGGCCGTGAGAGAACTTTTCCGTATCCATCGGTGATCATCCACGCATCGAGTGCGGGATGGAGATCCCGGATGTTCTCCCGCAGAAGCTCGTACGATTCTCCGTAAACGGTTTGGCACGTCGCCTCCCCGCGAGTGACCCAATCGGACCCGTTGCTCAGCTGCGCTTCGGGATCGGCGCTCGGCGCCGCCGCGCCCGATACCCCGCGCCAGATACGCGCCGCGTTCAATGTTCGGGGAAAGCCGGCGAACAGGTACGATTGCAGGATCACCTCATCGACGCGAGAAGGATCGACACTCCCGGCTGCGCGCTCCATGACCTCGCGCGTTTTCGACTCGCCGGCCCCGGCAATTGCGGCCGCGATCTGAACGAGAGATCGCGTCGCATTGTCGAGAGCGGGCAAGTTGTCCGCGATTGTGCCCGATGCCGTCATCGGAATGGCGACCGCCCGATCAAATTGCCGCACCAGCGGCGATCTTCGCGCGCGACGCAACTTTCATCTTCGTTTCGCCGACGATGTCGCCGCGTGAATTCCGTACGGGACGTCGAACAATCTCAGCCAGTCGAGGCGGCAGCTCGTCCGGAAGCGCGCCGAGCGACTGGAGCAGGTGGATGAGCGCCGGGTGCTGTGCCCGCGGGGTGCCGTCTTCGACCTTGAT
>DASWQD010000327.1:0-2017 GCA_036398255.1 Gemmatimonadaceae bacterium
AAATCGACCGCAAGCAGGTCAAGGTCGGAGACCAGGACATCACTCTGATGCTGTGGGACCTCGAGGGACGGGATGGGACGCGTGACGTGAGCGCGAGCTACGTGCGCGGCGCGCATGGCATCATCTACGTCGCGGACGGCACGCGGCCGGAGACCGTGGACCAGCTCGGCGAGCTGACAAAGGTTGTCGTCGACGAAATCGGACCGACGCCTTCAGTCGTTGCGTTGAACAAGGTCGATCTCAAGGACGACTGGAAAATCAGCTCGGGTCAGGAAGCGTCGGCCGGTGGAGAGGGAGTGCATTGTCTGAAAACGAGCGCGAAGACCGGCGAGGGAGTGGAAGCAGCGTTCCACTGGCTCGCTCAACAGACAGTCGCGCCGAAGGGTTCGTGACCATGAAAATCTCCATCGACAGCTTCGGAATTACCGACAAGGGGAACGTGCGCGAGAGCAACCAGGACAACTTCCTGATTGTCGACATCTCGAAGTCGGTCGCTGTGCGCCATTCGAGTCTTTCGTCCGATTCGCTCGGCGGGCGTTTTGGTGCAGCGGGCGGACATCTCTTCGTCGTCGCCGATGGAGTCGGCGGCGGACCCGATGGAGATCGCGCGAGCGAAGGGGCAATCACTGCCTTGCTGGGCTACGTGAGCGAGACCGTGGGGTGCTTCAACCAGTATTCCGCGTCGAAGGAACATGAGCTCTTCGACAGGCTGGAGTCGACAGTTCGCGGCGTTCATGAGCGGCTGCTCGCGGAGCATGCGGGGAAGCGCGGACAGGCGCCGGCGACCACGCTCACGATGGTGCTGCTCATCTGGCCTCGCGCGTACCTCATTCACGTCGGGGACAGCAGGGCTTATGTGCGGCGCAGCGGCAGAGTGCAGCAGCTCACGCGCGACCAGACCATCGGCGAGTACATGATGAACATCGGAGCGTGGACCGAGGAGCAGGCAGCGAAAGCGAAGCCGGCGGCAACTCTTTCGAGTGCGATCGGTGGAAGCGAGCTGGAGCCGGTGGTCGGTCTCGTAGACCTCGAGCCGGGCGACGGCCTGATGCTCTGCACCGACGGGCTGACCAAGCACGTCAGCAACGAGCGCATCGCGGCGGTTATGGCGAAGTCAGGAAGTGCTGAATCGATGGGAAAGCAGCTCCTCGATGATGCTCTCACCGAAGGCGGCACCGACAACATCGCGGTCATCGTCGTCAACTCCGCAGCAGCCTGACAAAAAAAGGGGCCGCCTCGAACGGCGGCCCCTCTGATTTCTTTCCGCGGCGACCCTAGAACGGAAGGTCGGCGTCCGCGGAAACGAGCGGCGCACCCGGCAGCGGTGCCCAGGCCGCAGCCGCATTGTCGGAATCGGAATGCTTTTCCGAACGCGACGCTTCCGAGCCTGATTTCTCCGGCCAGATCACGCCGTCGCACGAGCGGTCACGACACTTGAAATCGGGCGCACGCGGATTCCGCTTGGTGACGCGGTTGTCCCACATTCTTCCGCCGCACCTGGGACAACTTTCCTCTTCGAGTGCGCGAAGCGGAGCCTGCTGCGTTTCGGAGCGGCGCGAATATACGACCGCCGGATCTTCGAGCGGCTTCGCGTACCGGCTGTCACCGTCGAGCTCGACCCAGTTCTGCCCGTACGAATACAGCTCGTGCGCAATTCCGAATCGCACCGCTGCGCGCTTGAACGCATCGGTTGCCGCCTGCTTGTAGTCCCGTCCGGTTCCGACGTCTTCTCTCACGACTCCGAGCACCTGGAGTCTCGCCTTGAACGAGCACGTTGTCTCTCCGGCAGGCTCGCCTGCAATCTGCGGCAGCGGAGTCAGCGTAAGATCCCATTCGCCCGGCACAGTTGCGTCGAGCCGCTCGCGAACGGTGTTGGCCTCGACGTATGCGACGAACCTCGCGAGAAATTTTCCGTCGCGGTTGATCGGCTTTCCGTCCTGTCGCCATGAAATCGTCTCGCCGGCGAGGGGTGCCGCGAGCCTTGCCCACACATCGGCGGGCGCCTTGTAGATATCGT
>DASWQD010000328.1:0-2353 GCA_036398255.1 Gemmatimonadaceae bacterium
ACTCGCCCCGTGATCCCCCACCAGCGAAGACGCCACACCATCCACACTGCTTCACGCACGATGCGCTTGGACATCTTGCTGGCGCCTTCCATCCGGTCCACGAATACAATCGGAATCTCGATGATCCGGAATCCTTTCTTCCATGCGCGGAATGTCATCTCGATCTGGAACGCGTAGCCATTCGAGCGCACGTCGGACAGGTCGATCGCCTCGAGAACCTTGCGCCTGAAGCACTTGAATCCACCGGTAGCGTCGAAAACCTGCAAACCCGTTACCCGGCGAGCGTAGATGTTTGCCGAGTAGCTCAGGAACAGGCGGCTCATGGGCCAGTTGACCACGTTGATCTGACCGTTCTGGTAGCGCGAGCCCAGCACGAGATCGGCGTTCTGTATCGCCTCGAGGAACTTGGGAAGCCGGTCGGGATTGTGCGAAAAATCCGCGTCCATCTCGAAGATGAACTCGTAATCGCGCTCGAGCGCCCAGCGGAACCCGGCGACGTACGCGGTGCCGAGCCCGAGCTTCCCCGATCGATGAAGCGCATGCACCCGTGGATTCTGCTCGGTGATCCCGTCCACGATGCCGCCGGTCCCGTCTGGTGATCCGTCATCGACGATCAACACGTCGATGCGGTCGTCCTGCGCGAGCACCGCGGGAATGATCCGCGTGATGTTCTCGCGCTCGTTGTATGTCGGAATGATTACAAGTGCACGATCAGGCAATTGCTCTTCGCTCCAAGAAAATCCCTCCGCCAATCATGACGACGGTCAATGCCAATGCGAGCAACGTAATAACCTTTCCCCGATCGTACGCAGGGTCATTGAACGAAAGCTCCACTTTCCTGCCGCCCTGGGGCAGCTGAACGCCGATAAGGGCATAGTTCGCTCGCGCTGTCACCGCCGGCTTCCCATCCACTAGAGCGCTCCAGCCGGGGAAATAGTTTTCCGCGACGAGAAGCGCCGAGCCCGCCGGGGCGGGATCGGACAGCTCGAGGCTGATCGCTCCCGGAGCGTAGCTCAGGACTTTCGCCTGAATTCGGGAGGGCATCGGAAGCGCTGCGAGCGTGTCGATTTCGGTGACGTTGGCGTCCTCCGCAAACAGCGCTGCCTGCCGAACATCGAATGATTCGTTCAGGAGTGTCGACGCAACGGGCGAGTCAGCGGCCTTGACGATTACCGGAGCGACCCATGCCAGCGGGTTGTCGCCTGGCAGGCGGTACAAGTACGTCTCCGTGCCCGCAGCGTCCCTCACCGGCCCGATCAGCCACTGCGCCCCCGGAAAGAACTGTCCGACCTCGGCGGAATTCGTGAGCAGATACCGGACGTTGTAGAGCTCCCAGATTCGCGGATTGAACACCTGCTGGAACCCCTCGTCTTTCTGGAGCAGATCGTTGAATCGTCCGAGCTGATTGCCGTGATAGCCGAGGAGCGTGCGGACACGGTGAACCATAAGCCCGTCGCCCTGGAGGTTTGGATCCCGGAGATCGTTCTGCTCGAGCTCGATTGCGAGAACGCGCGACGGAATCGAATCGCGCTTGATGGTTTCGATGAGCGCATCACTCTTGAAGCTGACCGAGGCCGGCGGCGAGAAGACCCAGTAGTGGCGCATTATGGTCCACGAGTCGACTGCGGCAAACACTGCCAGCGCCCACCCGGCGGTGGCGAGCTTCAACTTCCCGCGCCGGTAGAACACGACGACGATGGCAGCGAGCAGTATGAATGCGAATGATCGCCATGCTCCGAGCGCGACCTCGTCCGAATTCTGGATGACCATGTCGAGCATCTCGTCGGGCGCGAGCGCTCTCGCAAAATCCGTCAGGATGCCCAGCAGTCCAAGCACTCCGACAGTCAGCGCGAACACGAGCCATCCGAGCGCGTATTTGAGTCCCACAGTTCGCGTAAGTACTCTCTCGACTCCTGCTGCGCCGAGGACCGCCAGCCCCATTGTTCCGACGAAGAACACGGTCGCCGGCGCGCGGAAGTATTTCGTTCCGGGGACGATGGCGTACGGGATCCTGTAGAACGGCGTGTGCCCGCCAAGCGCCCAGAGGAGAGCGATTACGAGTGTCACCGTCCAGAAAAGCAGAAATCCTTTTCGCGGATCCTTCCTCAATCCGACGAACGCGGCGCCAGCGAGAAAAAGCAGGATCGCTCCCATGTAATCGCTGTGAAGGTGAATCGAGTTCTCCCCCCAGTATGCTTCGATCATTCCCGCGAACTGCGGGAGATAGGCATCGAAAAGCTCTTTCGTCGGCCACGCGTAGGAAGTAGCCGTCGCATAGTCGGCGAGACCTCCTGCGCGCGGCGACCACGCGACGTATTCCCTCACCGGCAGGTACTGCACGGCACCCATCGCC
>DASWQD010000329.1:0-2568 GCA_036398255.1 Gemmatimonadaceae bacterium
CGGAGATCGACCGGCTGAAGGAACGCGAGATCGTGACGCTTGCCGGCGGCATAGTCGTCTGCGCCGAACGCGGGAGCCATGTGCACCACACCCGTTCCATCTTCTGCGGAAACGAAATCTTCGGCGACGATGATCTCATGCTCGCCCTTGTCGAACGCAGCCCAGTCGAGCGGCCGCCGGTAGCGCATTCCGGCGAGCTCGCTTCCCTGCATGCGGCCGACGGTCTCCCAGCGATCCGCGTAATCATCGCCGAGCACGGCGTGCGCGCGCGTCGCAGCGAGGATGATCGTCTCGGATCTCGTCGCGCTCTTCTCTGCAAGCTCCACATATTCGAGAGCCGGATTCACGGCAAGCGCGACGTTCGACACGAGCGTCCACGGAGTCGTAGTCCATACCAGAATGCGACGACTCGAGGTGCCCTCGGATTCCTCACCTGCCAGATGGAGCGCGACGTATACGCTTGGATCCTTTACATCCTTGTAGCCTTGCGCGACCTCGTGACTCGAGAGCGCAGTTCCGCATCGCGAGCAGTAGGGAAGAATCTTGTGACCGCGATAGAAGAGATCCTTGTCGTACAGTGTCTTGAGCGCCCACCACACGCTCTCGACATAATCGTTGTGATACGTGACATAGGGATCGCTGTAGTCCAGCCAGAATCCGATGCGCTCGCTCAGCTTCTCCCAGTCGGCGCGGTATCTCCAGACGCTTTCGCGGCAGAGCTGGTTGAATTTCTCGACACCGATCTCCTCGATCTGCTGCTTGCCGGAAATTCCAAGCTGCTTCTCGACCTCGATTTCCACCGGCAGACCGTGGGTGTCCCAGCCCGCCTTGCGCGCGACGTGGTATCCGCGCATCGCGCGGTGCCGGCAGAAGAGATCCTTGATCGTGCGCGAGAAAACGTGGTGAATGCCGGGACGCCCGTTAGCCGTGGGGGGCCCCTCGAAGAACACATATCGCGGCCGGTCGGCGGAAATTTCCAGGCTGCGCGCGAAGAGCTGCTCGCGCTCCCATCGATCGAGCACTTCGCGCTCGATCGAATCCGCGGGAGCATCCGTCGGGAGCTTCCGGTACCGCTCTGAGCCCACAGCCACTGCATTCTCGGTTGACACTAGCCTTCGCTTCCCCCGCTCGGGTCATCCGCGCGCGTCGGTCGTCCGCTCTCGGACGCTTCCACTTCCGACAACTGTCGCGCGAGCAGCGCTCTCATCTGCGCAAGGTACGTGCGGCGCGACCGGTCGAGCGAATCGAGCTCGGCCTCCATTCGCCGCACTTCCGCCCGCGCAGCTTCGATGAGCCTGTCACCTTCGGCACGCGCCTCCTTGAGGACTAGCTGCGCCTCACGCTCAGCCTGGTCGCGAAGCTCTGACCTGAGCTGCTGCGCCGACACGAGCGCGTCATTCAGTGCCTTGTCGCGCTCGCGAAATGCGCGGAGCTGCTCGTGAAAGCTTCTCGCCTTGGTATCGAGATCGGAATTGATCCGGCCAAGCCGCTCCATCTCTTCCGCAACCTGCTCGCGGAACTGTTCGACTTTCTCCGGATTGTATCCGCGGAGCGAGCGCCCGAAGTCGAAGCGCCGCACGTCCATCGATGTCAGATGAAAGCTTTCGTCGATCATTGTTCCCGCGCCCCGAACAGTATTGATCCCAGCCGCACCATCGTCGCGCCCTCTTCCACCGCGATCTCGAAATCGTCGGACATTCCCATCGACAGCTCCGTCGCCGGATGTCCCGCTTCCGAAAGCACGCGCCGGGCTTCGCGAACCGCGGCGAATGTCTTCCGCAGCTCGGGCTCCCCGGCCCCGAGGCGCGCGATCGTCATTGCACCGCGCACCCTCAAGCCGGTCATGCCTCTGAGTCTGGCCGATTCAGCTTCCATCTCGCGCATTTCGAAGCCGCCTTTCGTCTCCTCACCGACAGGATTCACCTGAACCAGCACATCGACCGGCTTGCCGCGCTCCTCGCCGAATCGATTGACTGCATCGGCCAGGCGCGAGCTGTCCAGTGCGTGGAACAGAGTGAAGGCGTCGAGAGACTTGACCTTGTTGCGCTGAAGATGTCCGATGAGGTGCCATCGAACCGCTTCAGGCACCTGCCCCATCTTGGAGAGCGCTTCCTGCACGCGATTTTCCCCGATGTCGTCGATTCCCGCGGCCCGGGCAGCGGATACTGCTTCAGGGCCGTGAGTCTTCGTGACTGCGACAACGGTGACTTTCTGCCCATGCCCTCCCCTCTTCGCCGCGGCGTCGATTCGCTCCCTGACTGCCGCGACGCGACCACCCAGCTCCGGAAAAAGCATAGCTTGGAAATTTAACCGAGCCGCTGTACCACTGACACCACGAGCCGGCGCAGATCGTTGTAGGTGACGAGCGCAAACAACAGAAGAACCGCGAAGATCCCCGCGCGCAGGATGTACTCGCGAGTCTTCATGCTGAACGCACTTCCCTTGATTCCCTCGAGCAGGCCGATGATTATCTGCCCGCCATCGAGTACCGGGATCGGGAGAAGATTGAAGACAGCCAGGTTGATGCTGATGAGCGCCACGAGAAAGAGCAGCTGTTCCAGGCCGCCG
>DASWQD010000330.1:0-2627 GCA_036398255.1 Gemmatimonadaceae bacterium
CCGCTGCGAATCCTGGTAGTCGACGACGAGGATCTCGCGCGGCAGCGAATCCTCTCTCTTCTCGCGCGACGTTCGGATTTCGAGGTAATCGGGGAATGCGCGACCGGCACAGAGGCAGTGCGATCGATTCGCGAGCTGAAGCCTGACATCGTCCTTCTCGACGTTCAGATGCCCGAGCTCGACGGATTCGACGTCATCAGTGAGATCGGCGCGCAGAACATGCCGGTGGTCGTATTCGCGACAGCGTTTGACGACTATGCCATCGACGCGTTCGAGGTCGGCGCGGTGGACTACCTGCTGAAGCCGGTGGATGAAGAGCGCTTCAATCGCACGCTCGATCGTGCGGCGAGGCGCGTGCGGGAGGCCGGCGAAGACACGGCAAGGTCGCAGATGACGGCGCTTCTGCGGCGGATGAGCTCCATGACTGGATCATCCGGACGATTCGCCGTGAAGGTTCACGGAAAGATCCTCTTCCTCGACCCTGCCGAGATCTACTGGATTCAGGCGCGCGACGACATCGCGCGTGTGCATCTCGCCGATTCGGCGTACGACGTTCGCGAGCCGCTCTCACATCTCGAAGCGAGGCTCCCTGCCAACACTTTCCTGCGCGTGCATCGGTCGGTGATCGTCAACACTTCACATATTCGCGCCGCGGAGCCATTCGATCAGGGCGACCAGATGCTGATCCTGCGCAACGGCAAGCGCCTCACTACGGGCCGCAGCTACCGGAAAGTCGTTCAGGAATTCCTGCGGGGAGCGACCTGAGGTCTACGGCACACCAGCGGCAGCCACTACCTTGATGCCGCGCTCGAGTGTCTGCTTCACGGGGCACCGGTCAGCTATCTGGCTCAACCGTGTCCGCTGCTCATCAGTGAGCGGTCCTTCGAGAGTCAGCTGCCTCTCGACGCGGCCGATGTCCACATCGTCTTCCGCGCAGCTCTCGCAGTCCTTCTCATGCGAACGCGTCGAGCGAAGCTTCACCGATGCTCCCTCGAGCGGCCACTTCTTCCTGTCCGCATAAATGCGGAGAGTCATGACTGTGCATGATCCGAGTGCGGCGAGAATGTAGTCGTAAGGCGTAGGTCCGGTCGCGGTGCCTCCGACCTCGACCGGCTCATCGGCGACGAAGCTCGTGCCCGACGCATTTATCTCGGTGCGAAAGCCGGTCGCTCCGATGGTGGCAGTCACCCAGCCTGTGTCGGACATCGATCACCGCCTCCTGGAATGTTTCGGTGAATATTTCGCCGGAGCCCGATCGCGTTTGACGCTTACGCGCTGTCCGCGGATCTTCGCGGTGGACATCGCCTCTACCACCGCATCCACATCTGATTCCGGTATCTCCACGAGGGCAAACCCATTGCCGATCTCGATGCTGCCGATGTCCTTTCCCGAAATTCCCGCTTCGTTCGCGATTGCACCGACGAGATCGGCCGGACGAACGCCTGACTTGCGGCCGAGTGCTATGTGCACGCGAACCATCTTGCCGGTCTTCTGCGGTCGTGGCCGCGATTCCTTGCCGGAGTATTGTGAACTCTTCGAAGCCTTCTCGCGAAGTCTGCTCGACTGCTCACGAGGCGGCTGCACCACCGCGATCTCTTCCTCGGCATCGCTTCCCTTCCCGCCCGCCTCGTGCACCAGCTTGACTGCGGCCGCGCCGATATCGATGACGTCGAAGTCTTCCCCGAGTGATTCGACAATCGCACGATACTTGTCGAGCTCGCCGTCTTCGATCGCCTGTCGCACTGCCGACTGAGTGGCCTCGAGCTGGCGCGCACGGAGATCGAGCACCGAGGGAACCGGCTCGATTCGAATTTTCTGTCGGGTATGCTGCTCGATGTTCTTGAGCATCCGCGACTCCCGCGGCTCCGCGAGCGTGATCGCAGTACCTTCGCGCCCTGCGCGGCCCGTCCTTCCAATGCGATGCACGTACGCATCCGGCGCCGCCGGAACGTCGAAGTTCACGACATGCGACAGGTGCCCGATGTCGAGGCCGCGGGCAGCGACATCGGTAGCGATGAGCAGGTCGACTCCGCCTTCGCGGAACCGGCGCATCACGCGGTCTCGCTGCTCCTGCGACAAGCCACCGTGAATCGCTTCCGCTCGATAGCCGCGCGCATTCATCGTCTCGGTGAGCTCGTCGACTTCAGTTCTCGTCCGACAGAAGATGATCGCCGAGGTAGGATTCTCGATGTCGAGAATTCTCCCGAGCGCGGCGGGTTTCTGCTGGCGCTGCACCATGTACGCGACCTGCTTCACGCGCGGCACCTGTCCCGCCTCGACTTTTTCCGCTTCGATCTTGAGGTTGACCGGGTTGGTCAGATGACGCTTCGCGATCGCCTTGATACGCGGCGCGAGAGTCGCTGAGAAGAGTGCGGTCTGGCGCTCTTTGGGAGCAGTCTCGAGGATCGCATCGAGATCTTCGGCGAAGCCCATGTCCAGCATCTCGTCCGCTTCGTCGAGCACGACTGTGCGCACTTCGCTTAAGTCGAGAGTCTTCCGGCGAATGTGATCGAGTGCCCGCCCCGGCGTCGCCACCACGACATCGACACCGCGCCGCAGAACTACGAGCTGCTGATGAATTGATTGCCCGCCGTAGATCGGAAGTACTCTGGCGCCGGCAGATCTGC
>DASWQD010000331.1:0-6140 GCA_036398255.1 Gemmatimonadaceae bacterium
CGGAGTGCGATGCTGTTCGATGCGGCGCTGCGGTGCGTCGCCCCGTTTCGGCACGCGTTCCGGTGCAAGAGAGTCGAGAAGCTCGGTTACCGAGCGCTGGACGGCACTCTTCTCCTTTGCCGTCGGAGACGTGCTCCATCCGCCCGCGAGCGCGGTGTTCTGGGTTTCCATGAATACTCGTTGAAAAGGGATCAGGGCCGGCGCGGGTTTTCGCGCGCCAGCCCTCCTCGAAAGGTAGTCACATCCCGCCGTGAGAGGCAGTTACCACGGCAGTAACGCCACCAGGAGGTCCTCAACTCGGAAATCGCGGTCGTTATCGACGAGCTCCGCGACCGGATAGGGGCCCGAATTCACCATCAGGAGCTGCGGCCCTGCAGGCTGAGCGACCCATCGTCCAGTGATCGGCTCGGCCAATCCCAGCGTGACTGCGTGAAGGGCCAGCCTGTTGAAGGTGTCGTTCCCAAGAAGACTGGCGAGCGCGACAGTGCCGAGAATGCTCCCGATTCCGCTTCGCGGAAACACGATGTCGCCCACATTTGTCGTGCGGCCCCACCGATAGTCGTTATACCCGCCCAGTCCGAATCCCTTGTTGATGCACCATTCCCTTCCCCACACAGGATGTCCGGCACCCGAACGGCAGAAGCTCGGAGCTCCCTCGCGCACATCGTCACCCACGACATCGACGCGCCACCTTCCAAGACGCCCGGCGCTCTCGTCGTCGATATCTACGAGTGTCTGCCCTTTTCGATTGACGATTCGCATGCGATTGCCGACTTCATCGATACGGAAGTCGTCATCTCGTCCGCGGGCATAAGCGTGCGCAACCGCACCGGCCGCGATGAGATTCTTGGCGCGACCGTTCGAGGCGACACGGCGCACTGATGCCGGCAGCGATCCAACCGATGTCGCACGGGTGAATTTCGCCTTCGCACCCTTGTTGCCTTTTTCACGAGCAGCGGACGCGGTGGCTTTTCCGCCGCCTGTTCCGCGAGAAGCTTGTGCCTCGTCCGATCGTCCGCGACCGCGATCCTGCTTGACGGCCTGGTCCTGACCTTTCGCTTTTGATTGGCCCTGACCCTGACCCTGACCCTTGCCCTTACCCTCGGATTTTTCCTGACCCTGTCCTTTTCCGCCGCCCTTACCCTGCGCGGCGCCAATTTCAGGAATCCCGCCGAGTGCGATGGCCAGTCCGGCCAGCATCAGCGAGCCTTTGAGATTCAGCATTTACGCCTCCTGTTGCGTCACTATGTGCACCACAAGGGCAAGCACTTTGCCACGCTCGCAAATGACGCCCCTCAGGGGGTCCTGAATCCAATGGCCCGGTGTGTGTTGTCGCAGAACGGCATGTGTTTGGACTGTCCGCACCGGCAGAGCGCTACCCGCGTGTCTTCCCGCAGGACCCGGCCCTCCGAGTCCTTCACTTGCACGGGACCCCTCAGGAAATACGGTCCATCGCGAACGGCAGTGATCGCGACTTCACCAGCCGATGACTCCTGGAGTCCACCGTCCGTTCTTTGAAAATGAAGCGCGCCGGTTGGACACTTCACGACGGCCACTGCGATGGCGTCGGCATCCGCGGCGTTGACATCGACCCACGGGCGACGTCTCGGATCGAAAACCCGTGGAAGAGCGCGGATACATGCTGCGCTGTGAATGCATCGCGATGCAAACCACTGTACCCGGATCGACTCCGACGCGTATTCGCGCGTGACGTCTGACGGCAGCCGGTTGGCCTCGTGTGTTTCAGGAGGGGCGCCCGCCCCTCCTTCTCCTGCGTTCGCCTCGAGGCCCGCGTCCGGCTGCGTCATGGGTTCAGATCAATCCTTTGGATCCAGGATATTTCCAATTCTGTGAACCACTCCCTGAAGGTGCAAGAGAGTCGATCTATCGCTCGTCCGCGGAATCGCGCGCTGAACTGCCGCGCGCAGACTGACGAGCTCCCCGCGAAGCTGCGATTGTGCATCGCTCGACAGCGGCACGCGCGGGGGGCCGAATTGCGGCTGCTGAACAGTCGTGGCTGGCACGGGTAGCGGATTGATCTTCCGATCCAGGATGTCGAGGTAATCAGCCTGCAGATCGCGCCGGTACGCATCGATGGTGGGGCTCGACGATGCGAGCTCCGACCAGAGGCCGCCTCGGAGGTCATCGAGCATTCGGGAGAGCGTGTAGACCTCCGTCCTGCCGCGGGCGATCGCTTCCTGCTCGAGCAACCGGTTCATTCGTCCGTCGTCGAGCACGTTGTTCAGAACGCGAAGCTGGGCAGCGTTGATTCGGCGAATCATTCCAAGCGCCTCGATGCGCGCGCCGATCTCCGGCCGGATCAGATAGTCGGGCGTGACGAACACGTTCTCGCTGATGAAGCGAAGCGCTTCCGCCTGCCGCGCTCGAGGGATCGGCGAGTACACGGGACCCCTCTGGCTTCCTGACTTGTACTGAACTGTCGCGCCGCCGATCAGCGTGGCGACATGGTTTGCTTCCGTCGCCCACTGGTTCACGGTTCGATCATAGAGCTCGCGAAGGTCGCTGTTGTCCTCGCCGGGGATGGTCGCCGCCGATGAGATGTATCCGATCGCGCGGCGGATGTTGCGGAAGCCAAGGCCGGTCGATTTCACCGGATCGGCATCACCAACTGCTTCGCTCTGGGTTCCGGTTGCGCCAAACTCGTTGAATGCCGAGAAGCGATACCAGGGAATCGTGTCCTGCATCTGCGACCACTGCTCGAGCACCGGTCGCTCCTGATCGGGCGTGCGCGCGCCGGGGATCGGCTTGTATCCCCACATGATCGCGTACTTGTCGTACGGTCCGACGGTCGGAATCAGGTACTGCAGCGGAATGTTGTCTTCCGGCTGTGCGACGTAGTTGAACCGCGAGTAGTCCATGATGCTGGGACTGTGGCCCATTCGCGCCACCCACGTCCTGCTGCGTACACTGTCTGCCGGATACGTCGAGCTCCCGATCTGATCGTGCTGAAGACCGAGAGTGTGTCCGATCTCGTGCGCGACCACGAACTGAAGCAGGCGGCCCATGAGCGTGTCGGGAAACGGAAGCGCGCGTGCGCGTGGATCGAGTGGTGATGCCTGAGTGAAGTACCACGAGCGCTGGAGGTTGAGAATGTTGTGGAACATTCTCACGGATCCGTTGAGGATCTCCCCCGTGCGCGGATCGTGCACGTGCGGACCTTGCGCGTTCTCAGTCGTGGAGGGCAGCCAGCGAATCACGGTGTGGCGGATGTCCTCCGGCGACCAGTCGGGATCGTTGGCGGGAGGGTCCATCGCGATGATTCCATCCTTGAACCCGGCGGCTTCGAAAGCCTGCTGCCATTCCACAATGCCCGCACGAACGAAGGATTTCCATTGGTCCGGCGTCGCCGGATCCACGTAATAGACGATCGGCTTTTTTGGATAACAGAGATCGCCGGCCTTTCTGTCCGAGCACTCGAGACGATAGCGGGTGATGTACTCGCGAGTCGCTGAGCGATGCTCCGGCGTTCCGAAATCGAGCTGGCTTATGGAAAAATATCCGACTCGCTCGTCAGCGCGGCGCGGCATCATGGGTTGCTCCGGGAGGCGCACGAGGCTCCAGTGCGCAAGAACGCTCTGCGCTTCGCGAGGCTGGCTGCTTCCACCCGGCTGTCCGCCACCGCCCTGCCCCCCTTGAGGTGTCGGAGTTCCTGTCTGCGTCGCCTCGATCTCGACATTGTCGGGAAACGCGATGGCTCGCTCGACGAATGACCGCTGCGTATCGATCGTTCCGCGAATCGCTGCGATCTCGGGGATCGCCGTCGTGAACAGTCTCGTCACCTCGATCACCGCTGCGCTGTCCGCCCCGTATGCTTCGATGTTGAATGTCGCGATGATCGGCGGATAGTTCGACGACTGCACCGCGCGGTAAACCGAGAGCGCGGTGTCGGCGGTGATGGCGAACGAAGGCGACCTGAGGATCATCCGGTTTCCACTGCGGTCCCACCGAAGCGTGCGCTCGGCGAACTGGTCGCCGCCGTACGCGCCGAATCCGCTGCGAGGTGCGTCAGGATCGATCGCCGCGGCAGCCGCGTAGCGGCCGACGATGAGCATGTCCTTTCGCATCTCCTTTCGCGGAATCTCGAAGAACAGCTTGTCGCCGATGCGATGGACCGCGAACATCCCGCGCCTCGTTATCGCGTCGGGAGTGATGACTCGATTGTACGGTCTCGGTGCAGGTGGCGTAGCTCCGCGTGATCCTCCCGCCGAATCGCCGCCCGCGATGGCGCCGCCCTGAGCGCCTGTGGTTCGCGAGGGTTGCGAAGCCTGTGGAGCAGGAGCCGAAGGAGGCGTGGATGCGCGCGCGCACCCGGTGAGCAGCACGATGGTGAAGACAACGCTTCTTTTCATCATTTATGGGGTGTTTGAAGGTTAACGCGGATTGCGCAGACGAGCCGAGAGGATCTGCACGCGATCGTCGAGCTTCGGATGCGCCACGATGTCGAAGTGCCGGAGGACTTTCGCACTCGTGAGATCGTGATCAGCCTTGAGGTCCGCGACGACTTCGCGCGCGAGGACGGGCCACTCGGCCTCCGCGATCGGTCCCGGCGGCCATCCATGGTTTCTCGCGTGCACCCAGCCGTCCCAGAATGTCAGCGCGATGTGCAGTCGCCCGAGGTCCGGCGCGGTTCCAACTGGAAAGCGATGCTCGAGAGCGTCGAATCGCCGGCCGATCGCGTCGTACTGCCCTGCTTCATGCGCAGCGGCGTCCTGAAGGAGCTGCGTGACAAGCATGTCTCGCGCTTCGGTATAGTCCATCAACATGAATCAATCTACCTGGCGACACTGGGTGGAAGCTCTGTCGGTTTCCTCCGCCCGCCGAAAAGGAAGATCAGCACCACTCCCGCGACGAACCCGCCGATGTGCGCGAGATATGCGACTCCCGACGATTGTCCGCCGCTCACGCCGATCTGGCTGAAGATCTGGAGCGCGATCCACATGCCGAGCACAATGAACGCAGGCATGTGGACGATCTGTCTCGCGAACAGCACGCGAACACGATTCTTCGGATACAGGATCAGGTATGCGCCGAGAACTCCGGCGATTGCCCCTGAGGCGCCGAGGCCGGGAATGACGGAATCGGCCGAGAACAGAATGTGTGCCGCGCTCGCCGCGAAGCCGCAGATCAGGTAAAAGACGAGAAATTTCGCCCGGCCGATGCGGTTCTCGATGTTGTCACCGAAGATCCACAGGTAGAGCATGTTTCCGAGGATGTGCATCCACGACGCGTGCATGAACATCGACGTGAGGAGCGTGAGGTAGATCGGCTTCGGCCCTGGATACTGCTGGATCTCTACCGACTGTCCACCGACGTCCACGGATTGCGATCCGACGAGATCGGTGTTGTGGGTGATCTCGAACGGGATTGCACTATAGCCATTTATGAACGGTTCGCCTCCGCTCAGCTCGAGAAACCAGACGATGGCGTTGATCGCAATCAGCAGGTAGGTAACGACAGGAGTGCTGTGACGGTCGAGGTTGTCGTCCCCAAGCGGCATTACCATTCGGGCATCCTCTTGAAAGAGTCGAAGCAACTCCGCATACGCGAGTTTCGCGCCTGTGGGGAGCTACCGCGATGACACCCTGGAGAACAGCTCGCGCACTCGCCGATCCTTTCTGAGCTCGTCGTACGGGGCGGCCGAGAGATAATGCGCGAGCCAGAGGTCGTGGTCGTCGATCGCTGCGCGCAGAACTTCAATTGCCTTTTCGCGCTCCCCGACGGCATCGAGTGCTGCGGCCACCATCCCGCGCCGCGACTGTCCCTCGCGCGGCTGAGACTGGGGCCTGCTCAGCAAGGCCTTCGCCTCATCCACGCGTCCTGCGCGGGCCAGTGCGTAGGCCACCACGCCTACCTTCTCGAGATGGCTGATTCCGGGCAGGTCGAGGATCGGCTGTACCATCGCGACAGCTTCAGCCGCCATTCCTTTCTCGATGAGCACTTTCGCCAGGTCTACGATGCCGAGCTGAAAGGCTGAGTCGAGCTGCTGCACGCCTCGTCCTGACTTCTCGGCATCGTCATACCGGCGCATGTCGTAGAGGACCTGCGTGATGGCGGTGTTGATTACGAGCGAAGCCGGCTCGAGTGATCGCGCCCGCATGACATCCGCAAGCGCTTCCTCG
>DASWQD010000332.1:0-1563 GCA_036398255.1 Gemmatimonadaceae bacterium
CGGTTCGGCGCGCGCTTGCGCTCGATTCGAGCAACGCTCGCGCATGGGTTCAGCTCGGCAACAATCAGATGGAACTAGGCCAGATGGACAGTGCGCTGATATCGTTGCGTCGCGCGATGCACTTTGGCAATCGCGCGGTCGGAACGCCGCTCTTTGCAAATCATTTTTACTGGCGACGGGAGTACGACAGCGCCGCGGTCTGGAGTGACACTGCGATCAAGTATTCGTCACGCCATCCGTATGCGTGGGAGACGGCGGGTGCCACTGCAATCATGCGCAAGCGATACGATGACGCAGAATCGTACTATGAGGCGGCAATCCGCCTCGATCAGGGTCCGACGCGCGTGAGAGGACTGGAGGGTCTCGCCGAGCTCGCCGCGATCCGCGGAGACACAGCAAAGGCCCTGAGTTTCATAGCGCAGGCAGAGGCGCTCGTAGACTCGAGCGCGCCGAACGTTCACGCGGCAATCGCACTGGCGTCGGCCCATGCGTCTGTTGGGAACGAGGAAAAAGCGCTGAGGTGGCTGGAACGGTCACGGGAGCGGAGAAATCTGCATTTTCAGCTTCACCTCCAGCGGGATCCGATGCTGGACCCGCTGCGTCGCGAGCCACGATTTATTGCACTGATTTCGCAATGAGCGGTGAATTTTTCCGCGCTTCTGGCACCCCACCTGCAATCATGAGTTGGGATATCGAGCGAATTTCACAGGAGAGCTTTCGCGGTGACATTTCGGCGCTTTGTCGACAAGGACGGAATTGACTGGGAAGTGTGGGAGGTAATTCCTCCCGCCGTCGATCGCCGCATCCGCGAACGGAGAGCGAACGCTGACCGGCGCCAGCGGCCCCGGGCCGGGGCAACGGAAAGGCGAACGAGAGTGAGACGGACTCGTTCATCGCCGAAGTTTGTACGCGTGAGCAGCGGATTCGAGCGTGGCTGGCTGTGTTTTGCAGCTGGTCGGACAGTCAAGCGACTCGCCCCTGTGCCTTCGGGATGGAATGAAGCGCCGTCCGATCAGCTCGAGCTGTGGGTCACGATGGCGTCGCCATCGTGGAAATGTTCGACTCCCAAATAGTCAGTTCGCGTATCTGGCCGCCAATCGCTCGAGGCCCTTGTCGATTTCCGCGCGCGAAACCCAGCGTCCTCGCACCATCACACCCGCGCGCTTCGACAGATTCCCGAGATCGGTGAGCGGATTTGCATCGAGAAGAACCAGGTCCGCCCGGCTGCCGACAGTGACGGTTCCGAAGTTCCCGTCCTGCTTGAGATCCTGCGCCACGTAGCGACCGACGTTCTTCGTGCCTGATTCGAGAATCTGGTACGGCGTGAGCCCCGCTTGAAGGGCTACTTGCAGCTCGCGGTGCAGTGCAAATCCGGGAACGTTGAACATCTGCGGCGAGTCCGTGCCCATGAGAAGCGGCGCGCCTTCGTCGGCGAGCGCTTTCAGCACCTTTCTTCGCAGCGAGATGTGGAGAGCGGCATCAGCCGGGCTCAAGCCATTCTGCGCATCCATCGATGCGCGCTGTCTCTTCTGGTTTGTCCAGTTCGACACCCATTGCCGCGGC
>DASWQD010000333.1:0-9990 GCA_036398255.1 Gemmatimonadaceae bacterium
GATCACGAGCACGAGTGGCTGTATCGCGGCGGGCGCGAGTATCACAACCACGAGAAATGCAAGCTGAAGTCCCGTAACCGTCTTCCCAAGTACGCGAGCCTGGAATGCAGAGGCCGTGAGACCGGGAATGAATCGTGCCACTATGAAGCCGACCGCTGTGGCAATGTCCCTCGACAGGAAGATGAAAAACTGCGCGGTCGAGATGCTTCCCTCGGCCAGGTACGATGACACTGCGGCAAGAACGAAGACCCGATCAGCGAACGGATCGATGAGCGCGCCCGCTACGGTCGAGCTGTTGGCGCGCCGCGCCATCCAGCCGTCGAGAAAGTCGGTTGCGCCCGCGGCCAGGATGAGGACGATGCGCTGCCACGGCCCGCTGATAAAGACAAACGCGAATGCGAGAAGGAGGCGGGAAAGCGAAATGCTGTTGGGTACGGTGAAGATCTTGCCTCTCTCCATGAAGCCAAAGGTAGATGTGGCGTATGACGCTTGCCAAGCGCATACGATGAACTCCAGCTTTCTCGCGTGTCCGGAGCCTTGAGCGAGTACCGGCTGCTCCCCGCTCTGTACGTTGCGGTCGCGGCGATCATGATCATGTGGGATATCGTCGTCGCCGGCCGCGTATCGCAGCTGAGACGCGCCCCGCGCACGTTCGCTGCCGTCACCTCATTCGGCGGACTGCTGATTGTCCCCGCGCTGCTGATTGCCTACGCGTCAGCGTCGATCCTCTATGGGCGCGCCATCCAGCCCGTCGCGTGGGTCTGGCCGCTGACTACGGTGCTCTTTGCGCTTCAGGCTACGTATGCGCTGAGCCGCCGTCTCGTCACGCCGCTGTTCGGCGTTCCGATTTTCGTGTACGACCTGATCATCGCCATCGTGGCCGTCTCGCGATATGCGGTGAGCAAGGGATTCGACCCGCCTGATTTCGGATTCGCGCTTTCCGCCGCTCAGGCCAGCGCGCTCGGATTTTTCTTCGGCCAGCCGGCGCTGTGGGGACCGGAATACCTGCAGGTTCCGCTCATGTCGCCGTCACTTCCCGCGCGGTGGCGCTTCAGCCGGGTGGTGAGAATGGGAGTCGCGGCAGCGGCGGCGGGCATCGCCGGACTCATTCTCGTGGAAATGCCGAACGCGTTCGAGACGAATCGCAGCTACACCAAATATTCGACGGAGCAGCTTCAGGAGCATCCCGAAGGTGATTTCGCGATCGGCCTCAAGATATTCCCCGACCTCAAGGGTCCGCCGCCGCCGCTCGCCCTCGACCGCGACATCGCGCTCGCCGATTCGCTGGACATCGATGCGGTGTCGATGGTGATCAATCCCGAGGGCGCGGATCTCACATCTCTCGATTCGATTGCGCGCACGGTCGACGACCGCCGCGCCGACAGCACGCTCATCATCATCGCCCTCGGATATCCGGCCGACGCAGCGCAGCAGTTTCGAAGCTCGCCATCCGAGTATACGCGCAAGCGAGTGGCCGACATCGACCGCATCTCGCGACGCCTGAGACCCGACATTCTCATCCCCGCCGTCGATCCCTACGGCGACGGCGCGCGAGCGATCGGAACGCAGCCCCCGGAGTACTGGATCAACTACATCACCCGGGCTGCGCGAATAGCCCACTATGTAAATCGGCGGATTCGCGTTGGAGTTGCAGCTTCGAGCTACGGGTCACGGGACAGTACCCTCTACTTCTGGGCGGCCGCCCGCGGGTCACCGGTGGACGTGCTCGGTTTCTCGATGATGCCCGGGTTCGACGGCGCGACCTCACTCGATACGCACATGCGTATCGCGACGAGATGGATGCGAGCGTTCCCCGTTCGGCCCAAGGCGCACTGGGTTTTTTCGGCCGGAGGCTATCCCATAGCGCACGGCGAGCAGAGCCAGGAATTGGCGCTGTGGGGCGTTCTCTCGTGGGCGACGACGCAGTCGCCGATCAAGGGGCTGATCGTTACCGAAGCGGGGGATTATGACGTTCTTCGCGGACTTCGCACCGCGGGAGGAAAGTACCGGTCAGCGGTCGGTGCGGTGATGCGTGCCCAGCGAGGACTTCGCGAGACGGTGACCCGGTAGCGTCAGACGGTCTTCCCTACGCCCCGCACAATCCCTTCGACTCTCTTGTCGGCAACGAAGTACTTCTGCGCGAGCGCAAGAATCTCCGCGGCAGTGACGCTCTCGACACGCGATTCGTACTCCTCGAGCTCCCCGAGCCCGCTCCCGTACATCCACGCGTCGAGCATTTCCGCGAGCACTGAGGCACCGCTTTCGCGGCGAATAGCGTGCGATCCGATGGAGTAACGCTTTGCGCGAGCGAGCTCCTCGGCCGTCACCTCGGATTTGCGCAGCCGCTCGAACTCCTTGAGCAGGCCCTGCCGCGCAATCTCTTCCTTCTCCGGCGAGGTAGCGATGTACGAGATGAACATTCCCGCAAGCTGATGCTCGCTCGTGTATGCATGAACCGTGTATGCGAGCGACTGCCGGTCACGAAGCTCATCGAAGAATCTCCCGCCGAGTCCGCTGGCGATCGTTGCAATGAGCTGGGCAGCAAACCGGCTCGCATCCTTTCGTGAGGGGCCTTCGAACGCGAGGGCCAGTGCGGTCTGCGCTTTTTCTCTCGAGTCCGCGCGCGTCACGCGAGCGGTCGGCCACACAGGTGCGACAAGCGGCTCCACCGCTGTGCCATGAGTCCCGGAAAGAGCTCCCGCAACAACGGCCGCGATCTCTTCCGGCACGACGTCTCCGACGACACCGACTACGAGCTCCGACGCGAGCAGCTTTCCACGGTACCACTGGCGTACATCCTCGACACCAGCGCGTTTCAGCGATTCCTCGGTTCCCAGCGGCGACAGGGCGTACGGATGATCGCCGTACGCTCCTGACATCAGGAGGCGCATGGGATACCGGAACATGTCATCGCGCAGCGCATCGAGATCAGCCAGCGCTATCGCCCGCTCCGTCTCGAGCGCGTCCTCCGGAATTGCAGCTTCGTAGATGACGTCGGACAGAAGCTCGACGGCGGCGTCGAGGTGCTGCACCGGAACGGACATCGCCCAGCCGAAGCCCTCCGATCCGACGCTCGTTCCAATGCTCCCTCCAAGCATCTCCGCGTCTTCCGCAATCTCGGCGGCTGTGCGGGATGAGGTGCCCTTGATCGACGTGCGCATCGCCAGTGTGGTGAGACCCGCAGCCCCTGGAGTTTCGTCGCGAACGCCCCCGCATGCGTGCACCGCCACATGAGCGATGGCGCCGGACTTCTGGCGAACGAGAATCGGAGTACCCGCCGCAGTGCGGAACACGTGCACTCCCGCTTCTACGGATTCCAGTTGCGGTGGGGAACCCGAGGCATCCACCGTCACCGGCTCCCGCTTCGCCAGCGGCTCGAGCGGCTCGGCTGGCACGCTTTCGAGCAGCGATACGAGATCGGGAGCCGACTCGGCGACCCTTTGCTCACTCGACGGGCGGTAGATCACGATGCCGGCGCGAGCCGGAGTCAGATACCGCCGGACCGCCGCGTGGACTTCTTCCGCAGTGACCGACATGAAGCGTGCATAGTATTCGTCGCCGAGCTTCCAGTCGCCGAGCGCTTCCCACTCCGCTAGGTAGGTCGCCTGTCCTTCCATGGATTCGAATCGCCGCACCCAGCGGGCGTCGAAGATCCGGCGGGTTCTCTCCATCTCGACAGCGTCAATCGGCTCCTCGCGAAGTGCACGCATCTGGTCCCACGCAACTCTCGCTGCCTCGACGATTTTCTCGGGGGGAGTTTCGGCGTGAAGCACGAATACGCCTAGCTCCGTCGGCGAGTAGTTGTATGCACTCACCGATGATACGAGCTGCCTCTCACGCAGTGCGCGATAGAGCCGCGATGACCGCCCCGCCGCGAGAATGTGCCCGGCAAAATCGAGAACGGGTGTGTCCTCGTGCATCGTATCCGGAGTCCTCCACCCCATCACCAGCTGCGACTGAGTGATATCTCCTGACAGCTCTCGATATCGAAGGTCATCGTGGTGCGGCTCGGCAGGTCCGGGCTTTCGGACGGGCGCCTTATCGGTCAGAGAGCCGTAGTGCTCAGTGACGCGTGACATCGCATCATCGATGTCCACGTCGCCGACAATCGAAAGAATCGTGTTCGAGGGCTGGTAGAAATTGCGGTAGAACTCGAGCATCGCGCGTCTGTCCAGGGCTCTCAGGCCCTCCTCGTGCCCGATGCGCCAGCGTCGCATGCGATGCTTGTCGTGCAGGATCTCGTAAAGCGTCTCGACTGCAAGCGCCGAAGGATTGTCCGCTTTGCGTTTCGCTTCCTGGATGATCACCTCGAGCTCTTTCGCAAGCTCCGCCGCGTCGATCGCCGAGTTCGCGTAAGCGTCGGATTGAATGTCGAGACCGGAAGCAAGACCGGATGACGGCAGCACCGTGAAGTACACAGTCTGGTCGTAGATCGTGTGCGCGTTCAGATATCCGCCGCTTCCCTTCGTTTCCTTCGAGATGTCACCGACGCCGCGGCGCTCGGTGCCCTTGAAGAACATGTGCTCGAGCACATGCGCGATGCCGCTGACATCGTCCGTTTCGTCGAAGTAGCCGGCCTTCACATGCGTGACGATCGCCACCACCGGCGCCGACGTGTCGCGACGGATGAGGACAGTCAAGCCGTTCGGAAGAACCGCGCGGTGGACGGTTGCCGGATCGAGGAACGATGCCATTCCCGAAATCTGTACGGGCGCTGCCATCAGGCGAACGGGCGGCGGCGCAGGACGAACAGTCCTGCGGCAAAACAGATCGCGCTGTAGCCGAGCAGCCAGAGCACGTCCTGCGTGTTCACTACTCCGCGGTTGACGATGTCGGGCAGGGCCTCGGTGAGCTTGTAAACCGGAGGAAGCAGGCTCAGCACGAGTCGTCTCCACCCTTCCTTGTACTGCCACATCCCGTGAAGAATAGCGGAGCCGAGGAAGATCGCCGCGAGGATCGGCCAGTCGTGGCGGAAGAGGCTCGAGATCAGAAATGCAATGCCGCCGAGCGACAGGAACACGAGACCGCAGAAAAGCAGCGGTCCGAATGGTGAGACAGGTCGCGCGAAGATCGCGAACCCGCCGAGAAGAATGGCGACCGCGGCGAGAAATCCAATCAGGTACACGACGAAGAGCTGCGTGTAGTACGCGGGGATGCTCACCGGCTTCGAGAAAAGGAAGCGGTAGTAGCCCATCTTTCGGTCCGTGGAAACGATTCCGTTCAGGGTGATGAACGCCAGGATGAATGAAAGCTGTGCGAGTATCGTGATGAGAAGCGTGCGCGCAATTCCTTCATCGATAGTCCTGCCGACAGCCTTGAGCGGACCGACCACCGTGAAACCGATCAGGAATCCCACGAGAAGGAGAGCAATTCCCCGATCGCGCGCGAAGTCGCGCATCTGCCACAGCGCATATCGCTGAAGATTGCCTCTCACGACTCCTCCCCCACCGCCTCGCGAAACTGCTGCTCGAGCACAGACCGAGCCGGGATCACGCTCGCCACCAGAATGTCCGATGCAATGAGCTTCGACAGGAGCTCGTTGAGCTCGTTGACACTCCTTATCGACACCTCGAATTCGCCACCGCCTGCTTCGATTGCGGAGGGAACCAGCTCCCTCATTCGGAGCGCGTTGGCGGCGATACCGATCCGGTAGATCCCGGAAGTTTCCGCAGACTGGTCGTAGCCCGTGCGCACAACGCGCTGCAGCCGGCCTCGATCGATGATGGCGACACGGTCGGCGAGACGCTGAAGCTCGTCGAGATTGTGCGAAGCGATGATTACTGTCCGCCCCGGTCTTCTCAGCCCCTCGACAATTCCGCGAAACCGCTGAGTCCATACGGGGTCGAGCCCGTGCGTCGGTTCGTCGAGAATCATCACCGGCTCATCGCGGAGCAGTGACTGCGCGAGTCCCAGCCGCTGCAGGTTTCCCTTGGAGAGTGCCTTGATCTTCTTGGCGCGGTGCTCGTCGATGCCGAGCTGTTCGATCACGGCGTTCACTCGATTCCGTATATCAGCGGGAGCGACGTCCGCGAGAACAGCGAACCGCTGGAGAGCTGATTCCGCGGTCCAGTTCGCGTGAATGTTCATCAGCTCGGACAGATATCCGATGCCATTCCGTTCGACGTATTTCCGCGGCTCCATTCCCGCGATGCTGACTGAGCCTTTCGTCGGCCGGATGTATCCAAGCAGGAGCGAGATGAGCGTGCTCTTTCCCGCACCGTTCGGCCCGGCAATCCCGAGGACCTCGCCTTCCGCTACGTCCAACGAAAAATCCTCGACCGCTGTGACAGACCGGCCGAGGAATGATCGATAGACTTTCGTTGCCGAGTGAAATTCGATCACATCGGTCCGGCAGGAGGACCGACGGGCAGACATGTGCTCCAGCTTCCCGGTCCGGCCCGGGTGATGAAGCGCTGCGCCTCGTCGAAGCGATTCAGCCGCGACAGCGCGCAGCCGAGGTAGCCCATCGATGCCCGGTCTTCGGGGTTGAGGCCGAGCGCCCGGACGAAGAATCGGCGCGCAAGTTCGTAGCTCCCCGCGGAGAACAGGATGAGGCCCATCTCACGCTGCGCGACCGCGTTGCGGGGCTCGAGACGGATCGCAATGTCGAGCTCGCGGCGCGCCCCCCCGAGATCGCCTTCCTCGCGAGCCATTCTCGAAAGGAAGATGTGCGGTGTGGCGAGGTCGGGATTCTGGCGCGCTATCTCCGAGAACGCACCTCGCGCCGCCTCTCTTCTTCCGGATTGCATCGCAGCAATCGCTTCGTTCATCTGCTTTTCAGGCGATGAGCGGCGGGCGAACAACGCGTATCCGCCGAGCGCCGCGCCGAGCAGCACGACAAGCGCAACGATGAACCACATGTTGGCCGGGAACCGGCTTGGCCGGTCGATGTACATCGGCTCCGGTTTCGACGGAGTCGGTGTGCCTGGCGGCGGGGGTGAATGCCCAGGCGGTGGCGAGGCCGGTGGCGGTGAATAAGCGGGCGGCGGAGACGATGGCGGAGGCGTTGCGGGCCGGGCGTATGGCGAAGGCGATGGAGCCGGTGGAGGTGGAGGCGGAGTGGCCGGCCTCGAATAGTCGGGTGCAGGCGCGGTCTCTCTCGGAGGCGTAGCAACCGGCTCGAATGCCGCAGAGCTGAGCCCTGCCTCGAGCTGCCTGTATCCTTCGCGCGCGACAACTACGTCGTTGTCGGTTGCCTTGTACGTGGTGCGATTGGATCTGTCTCTCGCCCCGAGAAACTCGAGAAGCGCGTACGCCTGGCCGAGCGAGATGAGCTCGCGCTGTCGAAGCTCGCGGATGAGTCCCTGTCCTGTTAGCTGAGACCCGCCCATGAGCGCGCGCAGCGCGGTCTCCGTTCCCTGCCAGAGCTCGAGGATGTCGGCCGCCCGGTCTTCCGCCGAGCGCGAGCCGTCGAGCCGCGAAGCGATCGGCTCGACGGATTTCAACGCAGCCAGCGCCGACTGCTGGTTGTCGTTCATCTCACTATCCGCAGAAGCCCGGCATCGGCGCTTCCGCGGATAAAGCTCTCCGCATCTTCCGTGGGAATGTGGTGACCCGTGAGCGAATAGCCGCGACGCGCCTCAGTCTGCATGAAGTCCTTCAGTGATACGCTGCCCTTGCCGCTGCGTGCTTCGCTCATTTTGCGCAGGATCTCCTCCCAGGTTCCTTCGAACGAGTGGTCCTCGTCGATGGTGATGCAGTGCTCGTTTTCTCCCGCCGTCTTTTCCATGGCGAAAGTTCCAAGCAGAGCACCGAACAACTCCAGCTGCCCGCGGGCGTCGTTCTCGGCGGCTTCCGCCGCCTTCGCCTCGATCTCCGCGAGCATCTCGTCGATGTCGTCCGGCTCGCCGGATAGCTCCTGAAGCCGCTCTTCCCAGGGCTTCAGCTCCGGGTCGTTGTCACGCAAACGATAGACCATCTTCTTCAACTCGATCAGTCTCCAGATGCCGAGCTCGTCCCAGTGGTCATCCGGCGTCGATCGATCCAGATGATACAGCGCGGCCTCGTAGTCTCCGCGGTCGTAAAAGATGTTTCCGAGGTAGATCCGGGCCTCGGTGTGATCCTCATCGAGCTGCAGCGCACGCCTGAGCGTGGCGATGGCAGACTCGTCATCCCCAAGCCGGTGCTGGGCGTAGCCGATGCACGAGACTGCCTCGGCCGAATCGGGAGACTGGTTGGCCGCTGTCGCGAAGTATTCCCGCGACTCCTCGATGAGACCTTCGCGGAACAGGGCGCGACCGACCTGAAGCATCAGCTCGATGTCGTCCTCGTAGCCGAGCTCGAGCGTGCGCCGGAAGCTCCTCAGCGCCTGGGCCTGCTGTCCAAATTTGAGCAGTGTTTCTCCGAGCCCGGCGAGTGCATCCTCGTGCTCGGGGTCGAGGACTAGGGCTTCCTCGAAGCTCCTGCGTGCCCACGCGTATTCCTCGCGGGCGTGATATGCGTAACCGACGCCAATGTGCAGCTCCACCGCATTGGGGTAGAGTGCAAGTCCCTCCCGCAGTACGTCCAACGCTTCGTCATACTGGCCTTCGTTATACAGCTGGTGCGCGCGTTCATCGTACTCCTCGGAACTCAGAAAGGGTGTCATGGGCGGTCACAACCTCCGACTGATCGAGTTGCCCTATAGTACAATCCGGACACGCTTTTGTTCAAGGCACATTTATGCGCCCCACACATTGCTTACTAAATATTCGACTGTGTGGGTCGCTTTCACGTAACAGTGGCGCCAACGAGGGCTGGAGGACGGGACAAACCCATACGGTGGCGGGTGATGGGTTCACAGTTGACGGTTATGAGTCATCCGGTTCTCTAACTGAAAAACCCAAAACCAGTGAACCGGAAACCCATCACCCGCTACTGGATGGGTTTCCCTTCACACTCTCAGGTCACCACGGCATGCCCTGATGTGTACTCCTTCCACTCCCCCGTTCGGAGCGTCTCGTCGATCGTGTCTATCAGAAGCTCGATCTCAGAATCGGTATTGAAGAAGAACGGCGCCGCTCGAATGCCCGCACCCACTCGGAAGTCGATCAGTATCTCCTTTGCCAGAAGCGCCTGGGCAACCTCGTAAGCGTGCGGCACGTCGATCGTCACTGTGCCGGCAAGACGTGCGGGATCGCGCGGAGAGAAAACGCGAAAGCCCCGTTCATCCGCGAGCTCGATCAGCCGTGACGTCTGCCGGACGCTCTTCTCCCGGATTGCCGGGATGCCGGCCCCGCGAATGATCTTCACACCCTCGACCGCGGCGTAAAGCGCGGGGATGACCGGCGTCCCGTTGAGCCACCGGGCAGGACCCGTCGCGTAATCCATCTGGCCCTCGAACGCGAACGGCCGGGAATGCGCCTGCCATCCGGTAAGAGCAGGTTCGAGCCTGTCCTGAAGCGATGGCGAGACGTAGAGGAAACAGCTTCCCGGTCCGCCGCAGAGCCACTTGAGCACGCCGCCCGAGAGAAAGTCGACGCCGCTTTCCTGGACGTCTACCGGAATGATACCGACCGAATGAAATGCATCGAGCGATACGAGCGCACCCATCTCGTGCGCGCGGCGGCAGATGACATTCGCGTCATTGATGAACGCCGACTTGTAGAGCACATGCGAGATCGCAACCAGTCTCGTTCGCTCGTCGATTGCTTCGAGAAGCCGGTCCTGGTCGATGGTGATTCCGTCGTCGGACTTGACCGATACGACCCTCGCGCCGAATCGCTTCCCCAGCTCCTGGTACGCATAGCGAACCGACGGAAAATCGAGATCTGTCATTACGATCGTGTTGCGCTCGCCGCTGAAATCCAGAGACGATGCGACGACCGACTGCGCGAATGTCACGTTCGGAACCATCACGACGGTTCCCGGCTCGGCATTCATGAGAGGTGCTATCTCGTTTCCTGTCGAGACAGGCTTCTCCCACCATCCGTGCTTCCACGCCGACACTCCGAGAGTCGCCCAGTCCTCGGAATACTCGGCGAGCCGCTCCGGCACCGAGCGGGGCATGGG
>DASWQD010000334.1:0-6765 GCA_036398255.1 Gemmatimonadaceae bacterium
GGGACCGGTAGACCGCCAGATAACAGTGAAAGGTCCCGATAGCAGCCACGTCACTTCGGTGTCGTCTTTCACTTCCGGTCCGCAGATGCAGTACATCATGACGCTCAAGGGCGCGGTGTACGGTTACCAGCCGCTGTGGGAAGATTCGGTGTTCAGATTCCGCGTGCGAAATCCGCCGGCCATCAATCCGGCCGAGCCGCTGCGCGGATTGAAGATCGCGATCGATCCCGGCCATCCACCGGTGGGCGCGACGGGGCCAACGGGACTCTGGGAGCCGGAGGGAACACTTCCTGTCGGGCTCAAGGTGCGCGAGCTGCTCCAGGCAAAGGGTGTGGACGTCTTCATGACGCGCACCACGCCGGATCCCGTCGATCTCAATCTCCGGGGAACGATGGCGCGTCGAGAGAACGCACACGCGTTCGTATCGATTCATCTCAATGCGCTGCCCGACGGCACGAACCCGTTCGGCCCGCATGGAACGGCGACATACCACTATCATCTGCATTCCAGCCCGCTCGCCGCTGCCGTGCAGACTGAGGAAGTGAAGCAGCTGTCTCTCCCCGACAACGGCGTGAAGCGCGCAAATTTCGCGGTCGTGAGAGGAACATGGATGCCGGCAATTCTCGTGGAGGGAGCGTTCATCATGATGCCTGATCAGGAGGCAGCACTGCGGACTCCGGAGTACCAGGCGAGGTACGCTCAAGGGATTGTCGATGGACTCGAAGCCTACTTCCGGAGCCTCGCGTCATCGGAAAAATGAATTCGGTCGCAGCGCTCGGGCTCGCCGCGCTGATTGCGTGGCCGGCCTGCATGCGCGCGCAGCTGGTTCCGCACGACCGCTGGCTGACAATCGAGACAGATCACTTCAGAGTCCATTTTCCCAAAGGACTGGAAGCCGAGGGAAAACGCGGCGCTGTCAACGCCGAGCGTGCGTGGGCCGAGCTGAGCACCGAGCTCAAGGCGCCGCGGGGCAAGGTCGATCTGGTCGTCGCAGACAACATCGACTATGTGAACGGATACGCGAGCTCGTTTCCATCCAATCGCATCGTCGTGTTTGCGCATCCGCCATTCGATGCGCTCGACCTTCGTAATTACGATGACTGGTCGCGCCTCGTCATCACGCACGAGCTGACTCACGTCTTTCACCTCGATCGCGCTGATGGACTGTGGCGACTGGGTCGCACGATATTCGGCCGCCACCCTGCGCTCTTTCCCAACGCATACCTGCCATCGTGGGTCGTCGAGGGGCTCGCCGTTTACTACGAGTCGCGCATCACAGGGGCAGGCCGTCTGGAAGGCTCGGAGCACTACATGCTTGCACGCGCGGCAGCCCAGGCGGGGCGCGTTCCGCGCATCGGTGAGCTTTCTCGCGCGACGTCGAAATTTCCGGGCGGTGAGGGAGTGTACGCGTACGGCAGCCTGATTCTCGACTATCTCGCGAGAACGCGCGGTCCGGACAAGATTCCGAAGTTCGTCGATCGAACGAGCCGGGTGATCTGGCCGCTCTCGCTGAACGCAAAAGCAAAAGGAGTTTTCGGAATCAGCTTCGAGAATGCATGGCGCGACTGGCGTGATTCTCTGGTGATGGCGAGTGCCGTGCGTGTCGAGAACGTGAGCCGCCATGACGACCCACTCTTCGGGTGGCGAGAGCTCACTCGCGAAGGCCGGTATGTCGCGTCTCCGCAGTGGGTCAACGACACGACGATCATCTACACGGCGGCGAACGGAAAGGAGGTCTTGTCGGCTTACACCGTGACATTGTCCGGAAGAGTGAATCGCATCGGCAGGCGGAACAGTCTCGACAGCAATGTGCCTCTGCCTGACGGAAGCATTGTGTTCGCGCAGCCGGACTACGTCGATGCGTTTCACTATCGGAACGATTTGTGGATTTCGCGCAACGGTGTGGAAAGGCGCCTGACCCGCGGTGCGCGACTGTCACAGCCGGACGCCCGGGCCGATGGAGAGATCGTTGCGGTGCAGTCGCTTGCCGGCACATCCCGGCTCGTTCGCGTATCTGCCGACGGAAAGTCGATCCGCGCAATAACAGGCAGCGAACCGACAGTTCAATGGAGCGAGCCGAGCTGGTCTCCCGACGGAAGGAAAATCGCTGCAATCCGGATCGGCCCCGGGCTCACGTCCGGAGTCGTGATCCTCGACCATGATGGTGCAGACTCACGCACGGTAGACTCGAGCAGATCGATCACGGCTGCTCCCTCGTGGTCTCCCGCCGCAAATGCAGTGCTGTTCACGTCGAACAGATCCGGATCGATGCAGGGCTACCTTATCTCACTCGATGGCACCGGCTATCCAATCACGAACGCATCGACAGGATTCTTCAATCCCGAGATCTCGCCGAACGGAAAATGGCTCGCAGGATTGAGCTTTCGTTTTGACGGCTATCATGCCGGCGTTGCTCCGGTACCGGCCGCCAGGAATGCGGCGACGGTGGTCGCCCGTGGTCAGCGTGAAGGATGCGCCAGCTGCCGCCTTACCTCGATTGCGCCGCCAATGGCGGAGTCGAGTCTTCCCCCCGCGCGAGCGTACTCACCCTGGAGATCGCTCGCGCCACGATACTGGGAGCCAGTCATCGCCTCATCCGAGGGAGAGGGAACCTACCTCGGCGCAGCGACGAGTGGCGCCGACGTCATTGGACGACACGGCTACTTCGCGCAGGCCGCATACAATACGAAGTTCGGGGAACCCGAAGGATTTGCTTCGTATCAATACTCCGGCCTCGGACAGCCGCATCTGACTCTCGTCGCCGAGCAGGTCTGGGAACACTTCGGAGTGTTCGCGGAAGATGAGCGCGTCGGAGATCTCACGAGACGGGAGCGGACTTTTGGAGTCAGCGCCAGTTTCGCGCGCCCCCGCGCGCGCACTTTTTCCTCGGTCGCGATCGGTGCGGAAATAGAATCGCGAAGGTACGCGACCGATCCCGACACGCTCATCGCGCTCCTGTCGCCGGTGTTCTCGAGGACGCGCAACTATCCATCGGTCGTGCTCTCGGCGGGATGGGCGAATACACAGCGGCCTGCGCTCAGCATCTCGAGAGAGGATGGAGTCTCTCTCACGGGGATAGCTCGCCAACGCTGGGAAGCCGGCAACTTCGACAACGCGAGCCGCAGCGCCATCGGCGTGGCCGCGCTCTACAAGTCACTCGACTTGCCGGGATTTGCGCATCACGTCATCGCGGTTCGCGGCGCGGGCGGATACGCAGACGAAAGGGCGATCTCGACGTTTTCAGTTGGCGGCCTGAGCGGAGGAAGCCTCGACGTTCTCGAGGGAATCTCGGTCGGCGGGGAGCGACGGACTTTCGGAGTCCGCGGTTTCTCACCTTCCTCGGAGCAGGGAATTCGCGCGCTCGCAGGGACGGCCGAATATCGTGTTCCAGTTGCCGCGCCGTCCAAGCGTCTGCCAATCCTTCCCGTTCTGTTCGATCGCATCTCACTCGCTGCATTTGCGGATGCGGGAAGGGCCTTTTGTCCGGTCTCGGCAGATCAGGATGGCGTGTGCCGCCTGGCTCGCGACGAATCTCCGTGGCTCGCTTCAGTCGGTGGCGAAGTCGATCTCGACACGGCGATTCAGTACGATGTCCCTGCTAGGTTTCGATTTGGATTCGCGGTTCCTGTCGCCGGCCGCACCGCCGTTGGCGCCTCCGCCGCGAGTGTCTATCTGACTCTCGGCTCCTCGTTCTAGCGGCGCCTCCGGCTTCGGTTTTTTTTCGCCCGGCGGCCCCGATAATGCACGTGATTCCGGGCAAGGCTTCGAGTCTCATAGGGGAAATCTATGGGGGCCCGATTCATTCGTGATGTGGATACCATAACAGATTGATATCAAAAGAGTTAGGTCAACACTGGCGCGGAATCACGAACGCCGTTAATCTGCGCCTCCCGACAACTGTAAGCTTTTTGCCCACCGGCTGATCTCTTTGTTTCAATATTCGTCCTTGACACCCCTTTTTACCCGCGGAGAGTTGTATTAATGCCCATCCCAGCCACACCCCCCGTCGGATCTGCCGAGCTCAATCAGAACGCGCGGACAGTCATCGAAAAGCGCTATCTGATCAAGGACAAGAGCGGCAAGCCGACTGAGACGCCGGAGGACATGTTCTGGCGCGTCGCCAGCACAGTCGCCGAGGCGGACCGCAGGTACGGGGCGACGGATGAGGATGTGACGACCGCGGCGACGGAGTTCTACGAGCTGATGACGCAGCGTCGCTTCGAGCCGAACTCGCCGACGCTCATGAACGCGGGCCGGCCGCTGGGACAGCTGTCCGCGTGCTTCGTTCTCCCCGTCGAGGATTCGCTGTCGAACGGTCACAACGGCATCTACGACACGCTGCGCTCGATGGCCCTCATCCATCAGTCGGGAGGGGGAACCGGATTCAGCTTCTCGCGGCTTCGCGGCACGGGCTCGATGGTGCGCTCCACGACTGGCGTCGCATCGGGACCGGTTTCGTTCATGAAGCTGTACGATGCGTCGACCGATGCCGTGAAGCAGGGGGGCACGCGCCGCGGCGCGAACATGGGGATCCTGCGCGTCGATCATCCTGACATCCTTCAATTCATCCACTCGAAGGAAGACCTCACGCAGATCACGAACTTCAACATCTCCGTCGCGGTGACGACGAAGTTCATGGACGCGGTGAAAGTGGGAACGACGTACGAGCTGATCGAGCCGTCGAGCGGCAAGGCCGTCGGCGAGCTCGATGCGCGCGAAGTGTGGGACAGGATGATCGACGGCGCGTGGAAAACCGGAGAGCCGGGCTGCTTCTTCATCGATGAAGCGAACCGGTACAATCCGGTTCCGCACGTCGGAGCGTACGAGGCGACCAACCCCTGCGGCGAGCAGCCGCTTCTCGCGTACGACGTCTGCAACCTCGGCTCGATCAACATCGGCTACTACGTCGAGAGCGGCGAGCTGAACTGGGATGCGCTGGCGAAGGACATTCACACTTCGGTGCGATTCCTCGACAACATCATCGACGTCAACAAGTACCCGCTCCCCGAGATCGATGCACTGTCGAAGCGGATTCGCCGGATCGGATTCGGCGTGATGGGATTTGCCGACGCGCTCGTCAAGCTTGGAATTCCGTACAACACCGACGAGGGAGTCGAGTTCGGCCGCAAGCTTCAGGAGTTCGTCGACGTCGAGTCGAAGAAGGAGAGCGAGAGACTCGCCGACGAGCGCGGGCCGTTTCCCGAGTGGGCGCGCTCCATCTGGGGTCCCGACGAGACGTGCGCGCGCGATGCAGACGGCAAGCGCATTCGCCCGATGCAGATGCTGCGCAACTGCAACGTGAACACGATCGCGCCGACGGGAACTATCTCGATCATCGCCGGCTGCTCATCGGGAATCGAGCCGCTGTTCGCCGTTGCGTTCATGCGCAACCAGGCGGGCGCGATGATGCCCGACGTCAACGACGACTTCGTTGCCATCGCGAAGGAGGAAGGCTGGTACTCCGACGAGCTGATGGAGCGGATAGCGAAGCTCGGCCACATCCACTTCGACGAAGTGCCGGAGAAGTGGCAGCGCGTTTTCGTCACCGCTCACGACATCACACCCGAGTGGCACGTGCGCATGCAGGCCGCCTTCCAGGAGAACTGCGACTCGGCCATCTCGAAGACCACCAACTTCGCGCACACTGCGACGCGCGAGGACGTGCGCGCGATTTACGAGCTCGCGTACGACCTCAAGTGCAAGGGCGTGACGGTTTATCGTGACGGATCGCGCGATAACCAGGTCCTTTCCACAGGGGCAACGGACAAGGCCAAGGCCGAGCGGGATGGAACGGACATGCGTGGTGAAGTAGGCGATCTGAAGGGGACGATCGGCGAGCTCGAGGCAGAGATCACGCTGCTGAAGAAGAAGCTCTTCGACGCCGAGGCTGAGAATCTTCAGCGCCGGCAGAAGCGCGCGCGCCCCGATTCGCTACGCGGCACCACGTCGCGGATGGAGACGCCGCTCGGCACGATGTTCGTGAACATCACCGAGGACGATCTCGGGCAGCCGTTCGAAGTCTTCATCAATCTTGGCAAGGCGGGCGGAGCCGCGATGGCGGACGTCGAAGCCATCGGACGACTGATCTCGCTTGCGCTGCGCTCCGGAATCTCGATTCAGGCCATTCATCGGCAGCTGCGCGGAATTGCGTCGGATCGTGCGATCGGACTTGGGCCGAACAAGGTCATGTCGGTTCCCGATGCCATTGGAATTGCGCTCGAGAACTGGATGCGGCAGAAGCAAGGCGTTCAGCAGGAGCTGCTGCGCAGTGAGCCGGCTGCTCCTGCTCCCCAGGCTGCTCCTGTCGTGACGACGAGCTCGAGCAGCGGGGCGCAGAGCCAGTACGAATTCGAGAGCGTCAATCGTGACCAGGCGTTCATTGGGACGTGTCCTGACTGCGGATCGCAGATGGAGCAGGCTGAAGGGTGCGCCAAGTGCCACGTGTGCGGTTTCTCGGAATGCGGATGAGCTGAGGAGCGAGGACAGCGGAAAGAAGCCCGTCGGAAACTCTTCGACGGGCTTTTTGCTGTCTGTCTTCTGCTCTCGGCGATCTGCGAGAGCTAACCGCTATCGGCTACCTGCAAGCGCAAATGGAGACGGTGGGAAGGATTTGATCACGGCGGCTACTTCCAGAAGGTGATCGTTCGCCGTGGCTGATTTCAAGAATCTCAACGTCTGGCAGAAAGCACATCAGCTTGCTCTCGACACCTTTCACGCATGCGAGGGCATAAAAGGGAGTCCGGCAACTCTGGTACGAGACCAGCT
>DASWQD010000335.1:0-2080 GCA_036398255.1 Gemmatimonadaceae bacterium
TGCCGACAGTCTTGTCGTTCCATACGACACAGTCTACGTCATCGAGTCCCCGCCGCTCCACGAAATCCTGAAACATTTCATGAAGCCGTCGCAGAACCAGATCGGGGAGGCGTTGCTGAAGACGATCGGTCTCGAGAAGACGGGTATCGGCACCGCCGACGCCGGCGCGGAAGTTGTGACGCGGCAGCTCAGCGAATGGGGGATCGACTCGACGGAGGTCGTCTACTACGACGGAAGCGGATTATCGCGTCACGACCTCGTCTCCCCGCGCGCGATCATAAAGATCCTCATGGCGATGCGCGGGCTCGACATGTGGGACGACTTCTACAACTCCTTCCCGATCGCGGGCGTCGATGGGACGATTCGATCCCGCATGAAGGGCACGAAAGCCGAGAACAACCTGCGCGGCAAGACGGGAACGATCGAGTTCGTGCGATCGCTCTCCGGATATGTCGATGCCGGAAACGGTGTGCTATTGACGTTCAGCTTTCTCGCGAATCACTTCACGACTCCCGTCTCCGAGATAACGAAGATACAGGACGCCGTCGGAGAGCTGCTCGCCAATTTCATCGCTGACGAACCGAAGGGTCCAGAATCGAAGTGATCACGGTCGCGGAGGCGAGCGAGCGAATCCTCGCGAGGATCGAGCCGCTTTCCTCGGAGTCTGTCGCGACTGCGGAAGCGATCGATCTGGTGGCTAGTGAGCGTATCACCGCCCCGATGGATTCACCGCCCTGGGACAATTCGTCGATGGACGGCTACGCAATCCGGGCCGCGGATCTAGGCGAGCTTCCCGCAAAGCTGAAAGTGGTCGAGGAAATCGCAGCCGGAGCATTTCCTGCCAGGTCGATAGCGGCCGGCGAAGCAATGAGAGTCATGACCGGGGCGCCCGTGCCTGCCGGATCCGACAGTGTCATCCGGCGCGAGGACACGGACGACGGGCGCGAGTCAGTCCTGATTTCCAGCAGGCGTGATACAGGCAAGAACATTCGCCGCAAAGGAGAGGACTTTCACGCCGGCGATATTCTCTTCGACGCGGGCGAGCACATTCGAGCGCCTCACATCGGCGCGATCGCGTCGGCAGGAATCAAGGAAGTTCGCGTGCATCGCCGGCCGACGGTTGCGCTCATCAGCTCCGGTGACGAGCTGGTCGAGCTGGCGGACTTTGCACGGGAGCTCGCAGGCAGCAAAATCGTCTCGTCCAATTCGGTCACGCTCGGCGCACTGCTGAAGGAAGCGGGCGCCGTTTCGCTCGATCTTGGAATTGCGAGAGATGATCGAGCATCGCTGATCGAGAAGCTGGCGCAGGCGAAAGGATGCGACCTCATCCTCACGACGGCGGGAATCTCCGTCGGAGATCACGATCACGTGCGGGATTCCGTGCTGGAAATGAATGGCGCGATCGATTTCTGGAAAGTGAGAATGCGTCCGGGAGCCCCTCTTGCATTCGGTAGCGTCGGCGGCGTTCCGTGGATCGGCATGTCCGGGAATCCGGTGTCGGCAATGGTGACGTTCGAGGTCTTCGTTCGGCCGGTCATCCGGCGCATGCTCGGACATCGCGATCCCTTCATTAGAACAATTCCTGTAAGGATCGCAAAACCGATCACGCTTGCCGCTCCCCTCATGCACTTCCTCCGGGTTGTAATTACGCAGAGCGGCGAAGGCGTGTACGGTGCAGAGCTTGCAGGATCGCAAAGCTCGTCAGTGATCACGGCGATGGCGCGGGCGAATGCGCTGCTCATCCTGCCCGGTGATCGTCTCGAGATCGCCGAAGGTGAGATCCACCGGGCACTGCCTCTGGGAAACAGTCTTTCGACCTCCAATCACCTCGAGCTGACATGACACAGGTTCTCGCCGATCTCGCTGAGCTCGAAGGACAGGAGCTGGTAGATGCACTCGAGCAGCGGTTTGCGACGTCCGTAGCGGAAGTGGATGTGGGCTCGCGGACTTTTTCCATTCTTCGTCCGCGGAATTCTGACGACCTGATCCGCGAAGAGGATTTCGTCAAGGACGAGCGGCTGCCGTATTGGGCAGACATCTGGCCGGCGTCCACCATCCTCGCAGCACATCTCGTTTCGCT
>DASWQD010000336.1:0-8600 GCA_036398255.1 Gemmatimonadaceae bacterium
GACGACTCTGTCGGCCGCGAGCGCCGCATGTGACGCCATTCTCTCGATGCGCTCACGAGCGCCATCGGTGCGCTCGATTCAGGAATGGCACTCGGTCCTCGAGGCCGGAGTGACCGCTTGAGAGAGCGCTTCGTTCACGAATCTGCGTACGTCGACCAGGGAGCAAAAATCGGGGCGGGTACGCGCATCTGGCATTTCTCGCACGTGAACGGCGGCGCCGTCATCGGCGAGAAATGCACGCTCGGCCAGAACGTCGTGGTGATGAACGACGTTGTGATCGGAAACAACGTGAAGATCCAGAACAACGTTTCCGTGTACGATGCCGTGACGCTAGAGGACGACGTCTTTTGTGGTCCATCGATGGTCTTCACGAACGTCATCAACCCGCGAAGCCATGTGCCGCGAAAGGACGAGTACCGGCGAACGCTCGTGAAGCGCGGTGCGACGATCGGTGCGAACGCGACAATCGTGTGCGGCGTCACTCTCGGGGAATACGCGTTCGTCGGCGCAGGCAGTGTGGTGACATCCGATGTCGCTCCGTTCGCATTGATCGTTGGTGTTCCCGGCAGGCGCGTGGGCTGGATGTGCGCGTGCGGAGAGAGGCTTCCTGATTCCGGCTCCGGAAAGTGTGATGCCTGCGGCTCGGAGTACGAGTCCCGCGGTGAAACAATCGAGCGCGTGAGCCAGGGTTGAGCGAGAAGGTTTTCCGCGTCTCGCTCGTGGGTTGCGGCCGAATCAGCAGAAATCATGTCGACGCCATCGCGAGAGTCGACGGTCTCGAGCTCGTCGCGGCGTGTGACGACAACGAGGATAGAGCGCGCGAGCTCGCCGAGCCGCTCGGGATTCCGTGGTTCACGAGCTACGAGAAAATGCTGGCCGATGTCGACTCCGATGTCGTCAGCATCTGCACGCCGTCAGGCCTGCATCCTTCGCAGGGTGTTCTCGCCGCGCGCTCCGGTCGTCACGTCGTCACCGAGAAGCCAATGGCGATTTCGCTCAAGGGCGCCGATGAGCTGGTGCGCGCCTGCGACGAATCCCACGTGCATCTGTTCGTGGTCAAGCAGAACCGCTTGAACGAGCCCGTCAAGATGCTCAAGCGGGCCGTGGAGCAGGGCCGGTTCGGACGCCTCTACATGGCAAGCTGCACGGTGTTCTGGGCGAGGCCTCAGGAGTACTACGAGCAGGCGCCGTGGCGCGGCACCTGGGAGTTCGACGGCGGAGCTTTCATGAACCAGGCTTCCCATTATGTCGATCTCATTCAATGGCTGATGGGCCCTGTCGAGAGTGTGATGGCGAAGACAGCGACTCTCGCCCGGAAAATCGAGACCGAGGACACGGGCGTCGCAGTACTTCGATTCCGTTCGGGAGCCCTTGGCCTGATCGAGGTCACCATGCTGACCTATCCGAGGAACATGGAGGGCTCGATTACGCTGCTTGGAGAGAAGGGAACCGCAAAGATCGGCGGGACGGCGGTGAACAAGGTCGAGCACTGGGAGTTTGCGGAGCCCGAGCCGGAAGATGATCGGATCCGCCAAATGAGCAGCAATCCGCCGAGCGTTTACGGATACGGGCACGAGGGCTACTACCGCAACGTGCTGGCGGTGCTTCGTGGGGACGCCAAGCCGGAAACCGACGGGCGCGCGGGCCGAAAGTCGCTCGAGCTCATCCTCGGGATCTATGAATCCGCGCGCACAGGTCGCGACGTCCCGCTCCCGTTGAAGGCGTGAACCGGTCATCTTTAAAGGCTATGGAAACAATGGTCTGATGCCGGTTCCTCTTCTCGATTTACGCGCCCAGCACGCTGCGATCCGCGACGACGTCGTCGGCGCGATGATGCAGGTCGTGGATGACCAGGCGTTCATTCTCGGCAGTCCGGTCGAACGCCTCGAGCAGGCGGTTGCCGACCTTTCGAATACGAGCTTTGCCGTCGGCTGCGCGAACGGAACGGATGCGCTTCTGCTCGCCCTGAGAGCTCTCGATGTAAGACACGGCGACGAGATCGTGACGACACCCTTCACGTTCTTCGCCACCGCCGGCGCAATTCACAACGTCGGCGCCAGGCCGGTCTTTGCGGACATCGATCCGGAGACGTTCAACATCTCTCCGCAGTCGGCGACTTCGGCGGTGACTGACCGCACGAAAGCGATCATACCCGTCGACCTCTTTGGGCAGCTCGCGGCAATCGACGCCATTCGCGCTGCGCTTCCTCAGCTTCCAATCATCGAGGATGCGGCGCAGTCGATCGGAGCCACGCGCAGGATCGGCCACAGGACTGTTCGAGCCGGTGAAGCCGCGACCATCGGAACGTTCAGCTTTTTCCCGTCCAAGAATCTCGGCGGATATGGCGACGGCGGAATGATGGTCACTCAGGACGAGGGTCTCGCAACGCGACTGCGCCGCCTGCGGGTGCATGGCGGCCTCAAGACCTACTACCATGACGAGGTTGGCTACAACAGCCGGCTCGATGCGCTTCAGGCGGCAGTTCTCCTGGCGAAGCTTCCGCATCTCGAGTCATGGAGCGCCGGACGGCGCCGCAATGCCGAATACTACAACGCGGCGTTCGCCGATTTCGGCGATGTCAGGACACCGACAATCGATCCGGCGAATGTTTCGATCTACAATCAGTACACTCTCAGGGTATCGAGACGTGACGAATTGCAGGAGCATCTGAAGCGGAAGGGAATTGGAAGCTCGGTGTATTATCCGCTTCCTCTGCACCTTCAGCCGTGCTTCGCCTACCTCGGATATTCCGAGGGCGCATTTCCGGAGAGCGAGAAAGCCGCAAAGGAAGTCATCTCGCTTCCCATCTATCCTGAATTGACTACGGCACAGCTCGATGAGGTCATCGACGCAGTGAGAGAGTTCTATGGCAGCCGCTGAGACTACAATGAAGAACCGCCTGCTGGCGAAGCTCGAGGACCGCAGTGCGTGCCTTGGAGTCGTCGGCCTTGGCTACGTCGGCCTTCCGCTCGCGCTGGAGTTCGCGAAAGCGGGTTTCCACGTCATCGGCTACGACGTGAGCGACCGAGTCGTGAAGGGCCTGATGACTGGCCAGTCACACATCCAGGATGTCTCGAGCGACGACCTCTCCCAAGTCGTGAAGTCAGGACACTTCGAGGCGACGTCGGACGAATCGCGCCTGCGGGAGATGGACGCGATCTCGATCGCGGTTCCAACGCCTCTCGCGAAGACGCGCGATCCCGACATGACCTACATCATTGCGGCGGCGGATGCCATCGCCCGCAATGCGCATCCCGGATTGCTGATCGTTCTCGAGAGCACCACGTATCCCGGAACCACGCGGGAGCTGATGCAACCCAAGCTCGAGGCGGCGGGACTCACTGTGGGTGAAGACGTCTTCCTCGCATTCAGCCCCGAGCGTGTGGATCCCGGCAACCCCGTCTGGAGCACGAAGAACACTCCGAAAGTGGTCGGGGGAATCACGCCTGCGTGCACCGAAGTCGCGACCGCGATGTATGCGTCGTGCCTCGAGCGCATCGTGCCCGTCTCGAGCACCGAGACAGCGGAGCTCGTGAAGCTGCTGGAGAACACGTTTCGCTCGGTGAACATCGGGCTGGTGAACGAGATGCAGATCGTCTGCGACAAGCTCGGGGTCAACGTCTGGGAGGTCATCGACGCCGCCGCGACCAAGCCATTCGGCTTCATGAAGTTCACGCCGGGTCCGGGAATCGGCGGCCACTGCATTCCGCTCGACCCTCACTATCTCGCGTGGAAGATGCGGACCTTGAACTACAAGACGCGGTTCATCGATCTCGCGAGCGAGATCAACAGCGAGATGCCTGCACTGGTTGTGGAACGCATTGCGCAGGCACTGAATGCAGACAGGAAGCCGGTGAACGGCAGCCGAATCCTCGTGCTCGGTGTTGCGTACAAGAAGGACATCGACGACATGCGCGAAAGTCCTGCGCTCGATGTGATACGCATGCTCGAGGACCAGCAGGCCGATGTCGTCTATCACGATCCGCACGTCCCGTCCTTCCGCGAGGATGGTCACGAGCATCACAGTGTCGATCTGACCGATGACGAGCTCATGAAAGCCGACGCAGCTGTCATCATCACCGATCACTCGTCGATCGATTATCAGAAGGTCGTGGATCTCGCGCGCGTAGTTGTCGACACGCGCAACGCAACCGCCGGTCTCTCGGCAAATCGCCTGATACCAAGCAATTCATGAATATCTCAGTAATCGGCACCGGATACGTCGGACTCGTCGTTGGTGCCTGTCTCGCCGAGACGGGAAACGACGTGGTGTGCGCCGATGTGGTCGCGTCCAAGATCGAGGGGCTGAAGAAGAACATCCTGCCCATCTACGAGCCTGGTCTCGAGGATCTCGTCGAGCGGAACCAGCAGGACGGCCGCCTCAGCTTCACCACCGACATCGCATCGGCGATTTCGTCGGCCGATGTCCTCTTCATCGCCGTCGGCACGCCGCCGGACGAGGATGGCTCCGCCGATCTTCAGCACGTGCTTGCAGTGGCACGCGAAGTCGGCCGCCACATGACGCGCGAGATGGTCATCGTGACCAAATCCACTGTCCCGGTGGGAACGGCAGGAAAGGTCGCTGCCGAAGTGCAGAAGGAAGCGAAGCACCCGTTCCACATGTGCAGCAATCCCGAGTTCCTGAAGGAAGGCGCTGCCGTCGACGATTTCATGAAGCCCGACCGTGTCGTGCTCGGCGTGGACAGCGAATTCGCGCGCCGGATGATGAGCGAGATCTACGCGCCGTTCGTGCGCACCGGCAATCCGATCATCTTCATGGACATCGCGTCGGCGGAGATGACGAAATACGCCGCGAATGGAATGCTTGCGACACGCATCTCGTTCATGAACGAGATCGCGAACCTCTGCGAGCTGGTCGGCGCGAACGTCGACATGGTTCGCCGCGGAATCGGAAGCGACTCGAGAATCGGTCCGTCGTTCCTCTTTCCGGGCCCCGGGTACGGCGGCTCATGCTTCCCCAAGGACGTGAAGGCGCTCGTCCGCACCGCCGCCGAGATGGGCATGGAGCTCAAGGTCCTGAGCTCGGTCGAGGATGTGAATTCAGGCCAGAAGCTGAGGCTGAGCGAGAAGCTCCGTGACGCGCTCGGGGATGACCTCAACGGCATGCGCATCGCCGTCTGGGGTCTCGCCTTCAAGCCGCAGACCGACGACATGCGCGACGCTCCGTCGCTCACGCTCATCGAGGACCTGCTCGAAGCAGGAGCCACGGTTTGCGCTCATGATCCGGCGGCGATGAACGAGGCGCGGCACAAGCTTGGCAACCGTATCAGATACGCTGAGACGAATTACGACGCGCTGACGCAAGCCGACGCGCTCGTCGTGGTCACCGACTGGAACGAGTATCGCCATCCTGATTTCGCCAGAGTGAAGTCGTTGCTCCGGCGACCCGTTGTGATCGATGGCCGGAACCTCTACGATCCCGTGAAGATGGCCGATCTCGGATTCACCTATCACTCGATCGGCCGCCAGAGCGTCGAACACCCCGCGCCCCAGAGGGTAGGAGAGTACGCATGAACCTGATGCGTCTTCTGGCGGTATCGATCTTCGCGCTGAGCGCCTGCAAGCCCGTGTTCAACGCAGGTGCGTTCGGGAGCACTGAGGCGCTTTACGCCGGCGCGATGGCCGAATACAACGCAAAGCGATGGGACAATGCGGTGCGCGCATTCGAGCGACTCACGACTGAACTTTCGCCTCGGGACCCGCGAATCGGCGTCGCATACTTCTACCTTGCGAAGTCGCAGGAGAAAAAAGGCGATCATCTGCTCGCCGCGAAGTCATTCAGCCGCGTGTACGAGCTGCTGCCGCAGGACACGCTCGCAGATGACGCTCTGTTCGCATCGGGCTCGTCGTACCAGCGAATGTGGCGGAAGCCGGTCCTCGACGCCGAGTACGGCGAGAATGCGATCACGCAGTATCAGACTCTCCTGTCGCTTTATCCCGAGTCGCCGCTCATCCCTCGCGCCGATGCGCAGCTGAAGAAGCTCGACGAGTGGTTCGCGACGAAGGATTATTCGACCGGATACCACTACCTGAAGCGAAAGGCCTACGACAGCGCGATCATCTATTTCAAGGACGTGATCAGGCTGCATCCGAACGCGAGCAAGACGCGCGAGGCTTACCTTCGGCTTCACGACGCCTACAGGGCGATCAACTACAAGGACGACATGCGCGATCTGTGTGACGCGATGCGCAAGGCGTACCCCAGCGATCGCGAGGTGAGGGACGTCTGCGGACCGGCCCCGGCCGCGTCGGCGTCGCAATGACGGCTTGCGGATAGGTGTCCTCGGCGGGTCATTCAATCCACCGCACGTCGGCCATCTGATTCTCGCATCCGACGCCTGTGAGGCGCTCGGTCTCGACAAGCTGCTGATCGTCCCCGCCGCGGCCAACCCGCTCAAGGGCGAGAACGCCGAGGGCGCGTCGCCGGACGACCGACTTCGGATGGCCCGGGAGAGCTTTGCCGGTGACCCTCGTTTCGAAGTCACCGCGATGGAAATAGACCGCGGCGGGTTATCTTACACGGTTGACACACTCGAGGCCGTGGCTGTGGAATACCCAGGCGCGGAGCTGGTCCTTCTCGTTGGAATGGACGCGTTCAGGTCGCTGGATCGCTGGAAGAATCCTGAGCGCATCCGCGAGCTGGCGAGCCTCGCGGTTCTGGCGAGAGGTGACGAGGCATCGGCACTCCCGCCGGGAGTGCAGGCGGTGACGACGCGGCGAATCGACGTCTCGTCCACCGAGATCAGGACGCGGCTCGCCGAGGGAAGGTCGATAAAGGGATTTGTCGCGGAATCGGTGGAGCGCTTCATCTCCGCCGCGAAACTATACGTCTCTCCGGCGCCTCGGTGACGCGGCCGCTCGGAGACAGAGGAAACGGGAATGCTTAAGGGGATGTTGACGGGCGTGTTCGGCACGCGGCACGAGCGTGAGCGCAAGCGCGTGCAGCCGATCGTCAATGCAATCAACGAGGAGTACGAGCGGCTCCAATCGGTGTCGGAGAACGAGCTCCGGTCGCAGACCGAGAAATTTCGTGAGCGGATCCGTGAGGCAACCGGCGAGCTCGAGGCGAGAGTGGCCGAGCTCAAGGAGCAGAAGCGCACGACCGCCGGTGCGGCGGAGCGCGAGCAGATCGATCTCGAGCTGGGCGGCGCCGACGGTCGCGGAGGAGTCGAGGGCGAGCTCCGCGAAGCCACCGCCGAAATTCTCGACGACATCCTGCCGGAAGCGTTCGCCACCGTTCGCGAAGCAGCACGGCGCCTTCTCGATACGACGGTCAGAGTCACCGGCCACGATCAGCAGTGGAACATGGTCCACTACGATGTGCAGCTCATGGGCGGCATTCAGCTCCACATGGGTCGCATCGCGGAAATGGCGACCGGTGAAGGAAAGACCCTCGTCGCAACGCTTCCTCTCTATCTCAATGCGCTTCCGGGCAAGGGCGCGCACCTCATCACCGTCAACTCCTATCTCGCCCGCCGCGACTCGGAGTGGATGGGCCACGTCTACAAGTACCTCGGTCTCACGGTCGGGTGCATCGATGACACCGAGCCGGGGACGCAGGAGCGTCGCGCCGCGTACGAGTGCGACATCACGTACGGCACCAACAACGAGTTCGGCTTCGACTATCTCCGCGACAACATGGTGGTGTCGAACGAGCAGCGAGTTCAGCGCGGTCACGTGTACGCGATCGTCGACGAAGTCGACTCCGTGCTCATCGACGAGGCGCGTACACCGCTCATCATCTCGGGTCCGGTAGGAAACGAATCGGACGCGGAATATGCGCAGCACAATGCAGCCGTCGCCCGCCTCGTACGGCGCCAGAGTGATCTGGCGAATGCGCTCGTCGGTGAAGGTGAGCGCGCATTCGAGGCAGGCGATACCGACACCGCGGCTATCAAGCTGTACCAGGCGCAGCTCGGGTCACCCAAGAACAAGCGGCTTCTGAAGGTTCTTCAGGAAACCGGCGTAAAGCAGCTCGTGCAGAAGATGGAGCTGCAGGCACTCGCCGACCGGAAGCTTCCGCCGTCGAAGCAGCAGTATCGTGACATCGAGGAAGAGCTTCTGTACGTGCTCGACGAGAAGGGGCACACGGTGCACCTCACCGATCGGGGCGTGGATTTCATGTCCCCGCAGGATCACGATGCGTTCGTGCTGCCCGACATTTCGCAGGAAGTGCATCGCATCGATCACGACTTCGACATGACGCCGGAGGAGAAGCTCGCCGCGCGTGCCGAGATCAATCGTGAGTATGCGGCGAAGAGCGAGCGTCTCAACATCGTGCACCAGCTGCTGCGCGCGCATTCGCTTTACGAGATCGACGTCAATTACGTCGTGCAGGAAGGCCAGGTCCTGATCGTCGACGAGTTCACGGGCCGCACAATGCCGGGCCGCCGCTGGTCGGAAGGGCTGCACCAGGCGGTGGAGGCGAAGGAAGGCGTGCAGGTGAAGGGTGAGACGCAGACGATGGCGACCATCACCATTCAGAACTACTTCCGCATGTACGAGAAGTTGTCGGGCATGACCGGTACTGCGGAGACCGAGGAGTCCGAGTTCCACCAGATCTACGGACTCGAGGTCGC
>DASWQD010000337.1:0-5229 GCA_036398255.1 Gemmatimonadaceae bacterium
AAGTGAATGCGGCAATGGGGGTGATTGTTGCGGCGCCGACGGCGGGAGGAGCAGGAACGCTCCCGGCGGTTTTGACGGGTCTCGCCAAGGCGAAGGCAATTCCCGACGAGAAGGTTGTGGACGCGCTGGCGACAGCAGGACTGGTGGGAGCAGTGATCGCCGAGCGCGCGTCGCTCTCGGGTGCGGAGGGCGGATGTCAGGCGGAAACCGGCGCGGGCGCGGCGATGGCGGCCGCGGCAGCGACTGAGATGCTGGGCGGAACGCCGGCGCAGGCCGGACACGCGCTTGCGCTGACGATGCAGGGAATGCTTGGTCTTGTGTGTGATCCACTCGGTGGGCTGGTCGAGCTTCCGTGCGTGTTTCGGAATGCCACGGGCTCGGCGATCGCTCTCGCGGGGATCGAGATGGCGCTGGCGGGAATTACGTTCGCGATTCCCGCCGATGAGGTGATCGACGTGATGGGCGAAATAGGACGGGAAATGGACGTCCGCTACCGCGAGACGGCGGGCGGAGGTCTGGCCGCGACCCCGACGGGGAGGCGGCTGGCCCGGGAAAGACTGTATCAGATCAGGCGGTCATGAAATTGGTAGACGGCTTTGCGGTAATGCCGTATTTTCGAGTCAAATAAGCAACCCTACTTAAATGAGCATATTCGATCGCCTGGCCCGCCTTTTCAGAGCAAACGTCAATGACATGATCGCTTCGGCCGAACAGCCGGAGAAGATGTTGAACCAGATCATCATCGACATGCGCTCGCAGCTGGTGAAGGCGAAACAGCAGGTGGCTGCAGCGATAGCCGACGAGAAACGTCTTCAGGACCAGACCGCGCAGGAGCTGCGGGAAGCCGAAGAATGGGAGCATCGCGCGATGCTCGCGGTGAAGGAAGGCCGCGACGATCTCGCGAAGCAGGCGCTGATGCGCCGCCAGGAGCATGTCTCCCGCGGCTCGCAGATGCAGCTCACGTGGGAGGCCCACAAGCAGGAGACCGACCGCCTCAAGGAATCGCTGCGCGGGCTCAACGACAACATCGAGGAGGCATCGCGGAAGAAGAACCTTCTGCTCGCGAAGCAGCGTCGCGCCGAGGCGCAGAAGCGCATCTCCGAGACGATGTCGTCGATCTCCGAGAAGTCCGCATTCGAAGCGTTCGCGAGAATGGAAGAGAAAATCGACCAGAACGAGCGGCAGATAAGGGCTCACGTCGAGATCAACGAGGAGTTTTCAGGCGACCGTCTGGCGAGCGATTTCAAGGCACTCGAAGCCACCGCCGGAAACGCCACCGCCGACGCGCAGCTGCTGGCGCTCAAGCAGAAAATGGGACTCATTGCCGCGCCGAAGCCCGACACGAGCAAGCAGCTCGGCGCCGGGCAGGCAGACGCTGAAGAGATCGCCGAAGCAGAGGAAATTCACGACGAGAATCGGACCACTTGAGCGAATCGCTGGGCGGTCAGACTCTTAAGCTGGCGCCTGCTCTAGCGACAGTCATCCTCACCGTCCTGGTCCTGTGGATGGTGGGCTCGACGGCCAACGTGTTCCTCCTGCTGTTCATCGCGATCATCATATCGCTCTACATCGGCGCGGTTCGCGACATCCTGGTCGATCGCGCCAGACTTCCCGACAGACTTGCATTCTTCTTTGCGGTGGTGGGTACCCTCGTCGCAATCGTCGGTCTATTCACCCTTCTCGTGCCGCCGGTCGTCGAGCAGACCAGAAGCCTCGTCACGGTTCTTCCGGACATGATCTCGAAATGGGAAATGGGCCTCGACAAGTTCGCCGCCCGCTTCCCCGCATTGCGCGAGGTGTGGAAGCCCGGTGAGCACCGCGTTCTTCAGGCCGTTTACGAGCAGCTTTCCGCGGGAGCGGGCGAAGTTTTTCCGAGAGTCTTCTCCGCCGTTCACGTGCTCATCGAAGTCTTCGCGGTTATGGTCATGAGCATCTACCTCGCGCTTCAACCGGGTGTGTACAGGGAGTGGCTGATCGCCCTCTTTCCTCCAGTGCATCGCGACCTCATCCGCGACGTGCTTCGCGATCTTGCTGATGCGCTGCGATCGTACATCGTGGCGATGCTGCTGGCGATGGCCGTGCTCGGCGCCCTGACGGCCGTTGGACTCTACCTGCTGGACGTTCCGTACTGGCTCACGTTTGGAATATTCACTGGCCTCGTAGCGGTCATTCCATTCTTCGGAACCCTCATCTCGACCATTCTTCCCGCTCTCGTCGTGGTCGGCGGGCCGGGCGGCGGTACGCGGGCGCTGCTGGTAATCCTGCTCGGGGTCGTAATTCATCTCTTCGAAGCCAACGTTGTCGCCCCGCTCGTGATGTCGAAGAAGATCGAGCTTCCGCCGGTCCTCACGATCATGGCGGTCCTCGTGATCGGCAAGCTGCTCGGCCCGCTCGGGCTTGTGATAGCGGTTCCTGCGCTCGCATCGATGATGGTTATCGTGCGCCGGATCCTCATCAACAGGATCTACGAAGGCAAGGGATTCAGAAAGAGCACGCGAGACCGGTCGTTTGTACTTCGGGTTCCTGCGCCGGACGGAGGCGTGCTGTTGCCGGGCGAGCCGCTCGCGGATGTTCTGCACTATCGGCAGCCGCCCGAGGTTGCCGTTCCACCGGTGGTGGTAAAAACAGCATGACCGGCGCCGCTCTTTCGATGAGCGGCGTTTCCATTTGGTGTCGGGTGGTGACTCGCGTTACGTAGTATGCCCCACATGCCGACCGCTCTCCTCACCATGCGCGGCGTAACGAAATCATTCGCGCGTGGCCTCGCGCGCGCCACGCGCCGGACGCGAGCAATAACTGACGTCGACCTCGAGGTGTTTCCGGGCGATGTGATTGTCGTCACAGGCGATGAAGGCGCCGGAAAAACAACTCTCCTGCAATGCGCTTGTGCCATGCTTCGGCCGGACGCAGGCGAGGTAGCTCATGCGAGACCGGGTTATGTACCCGCGGTCCCGGTCTACTACCCATTCCTCACAGCTCGCGACGTACTCTCTTTGCGCGGCGCATCAGACAGCTCGGTGGAAACCCTGCTGTCCGCATTCGACATCAGGAGCTTTGCCGATGGAGTTGTGGCTCAGCTCCCGAACGCAGCTCTCAAGCGGCTGGCGATTGCGGAGTCGCTTGTACGGAGGCCGAGTGTCGTGCTGATCGATACCGCTACGTTCGACGTGCCCGCATGTGCAGTGATCTCATCCGTTGCTTCACTCGGGGCATCGGTTGTCGTTGCGGCGAGAAACGGCTCGTCGCTGGCCCGCATCGCAACGCGAATCGTCTGTCTCGATGACGGCCGTGTCTCGAGACTTTTCAGCTGCAGCCGCTCACTTGTCGCCGAGCGAATCCATTAAAGAAAAAGAGCCCGGCCGTCGGGGCCGGGCTCCGTGGAGCGTGACAGCTACTTCTTCGAATTGAGCAACGTCTCCAGTTTCTCGAGCCTGGCTTCGAGACTTGCAGATTGACTCTTCAGCTTCGCGATTTCCGCATCCTTCGCCTTGAGTTGTTTCTGCAGCGCCGTTGTTCGAGCTTCGAGAGCCTTCGCCGCCGCCAGGTTCACTCCGTCGATGTCGCCCATTCCGATCGTGGTGTTTCCGAGCCCGAGCGGGAATGCCTTGTAGAAATCTTCGGCGACAGGGCCAAGGTGTCGTACTTCTCGATCTGCCCCGCGCATGCTCCACGTCGTGACGGGAATGGATTTGAGACGCTTGAGCACGTCTTCACCGTCGACGTTGCGGAAGTTTTCCTTCAACGTCCTGCTCGAGGCGCACGTCCACGACGGAACTGCAACGGTCAGATCGCATCCGACGTTTCCGCCTGCACCCGGCGTATTGCCGTTTGCCGCCGTGCTGACGCGGAGCCTGATTCCTCCGTTGTAGCGAATGCGGAATTCGTTGTCGGCCTGGTTGCGCACCGAGTCGGTAGTGGATTCGTCACCCATTGCCATCGTGCCGGTGTGCGTGTTGTTCGATGCACGGTATCCGATGGCCACCGAGTAGTCATTGTTCGCCGTGGTACGATATCCGAGAGCCACGGATCCCTGGCCGCCGGCTCGCACGGTGTATCCGATTGCGGTACACGCGAATCCCGAGCAGACGTTGCTCGCTCCCGAGCTGAATCCTGCGGTTCCGCTTACTGTCACACCGGAGCCGAACCCGACGCCGACCGTGGAGCTCACATTAACCTGGTCGCCATACGCGAAGGCGCCGTAGCCGCTCGCGGTTACCTGGTTACCGCCTGCGAACGTGAAGTCATCCATGTTCGCATCATCCCAGTTCGTCTGCGCGGTTGGGACGCGCCCGAATCGAACCGAGCCACGGCACGGATGCCAGAAGAAGAAAGTACCGGCGCCCCCGCCGGTGGGATGCTGCGCCGCGCAACCAGTCGTGTTGCCTACGTCGCGAACGAATCCGTAAGCGACAAACGCCCCGGAGCTGTCGACGCGCAGCCGATCGGAAAGCACATTGCCCGACCGCGCTCTTATCAGGACGGCCGATTGAGCGGAGGCCGGCTCAGGGGCGAGAGCGGCCACACCCGCTGCCATTGCCATCAACACTAGAATGCGTGTGCGCGACGTCATGCTCGGTCCCTCGGAGTTGTATTTGATTGATTTGGTCATTGTCCGTCTACCTGCATCGTGGCAAGCTCGGTCTGGAGCCTTCCCGCGTCGATCTGGAGAGGCGCGACTACTCTGGCGTTTGCGGTGTTGGTATATGTTCCGGTGATCAAGGTCGTCGACAGCCGACCGGCCAGAATGCTGTTGCCCGCGAGGATGAGCCGCCCGGTGGTGCTGCTTACTCCGCCAGTGGCTTGACCGGCGACGGCCAGGCTCGTCAGCGTCATGTTGAAGGCGCCAAGGCTCAGCGTCGCGGCGTCAGTGACTTGAATTCCGCCTGTCGCGACTACCTGTGTGAGAGCGGGGAAGTTCGGAACTCCGGTTGGAATGGCCGCGGTATCGACGAGCGCGGGCGTGTATCCGCCTGCCCAGTTTCCTCCGTTCTCCCAGTCCGCTGATACGGCCCCTGTCCAGTTCCTGACCGTCCCGGTGATGCTGAACAGCATCGAGCCATTGAGGCCCATGCTCGTTGCGGTAATTGCGGGAGCTCCGTATCGCACGCCGGTGACGACCCCCCCTGCGTCGACAATCGCCTGATCCGGATTGCTGGTTCCCCAGGTGATCACGGCGCCCGGTATGACGATTCCAAGCTGGTTCTTGACGACTCCGGTGAGTGGAGCGGT
>DASWQD010000338.1:0-9382 GCA_036398255.1 Gemmatimonadaceae bacterium
CCTCGGGCACGATGCACGTCCGCTCGCTCGCGTCGCGTCGGGAGGAGAATTGTCGAGAGTGATGCTCGCGCTGAAGACGATCCTGGCGCGCGCGGATTCCGTACCGACTCTCGTATTCGACGAAGTCGACTCGGGAATTGGCGGCAAGGTCGGCCTTCAGGTGGGTGACACTCTTCGCAGGGTTGCCGAGCACCACCAGGTGTTCGCCATCTCGCACCTGCCTCAGATTGCCGCGCGAGCGCACAATCACATCGTCGTGGCGAAGGCGGCGAAGGGCGGGGTCACGACAGCGGATGTCACGGTGCTCGAAGGATCGACGCGGGTCGTCGAAATTGCCCGGATGCTCGGGGGTGATCCGGAGAGCAAGGTGAGCCGCGCTCACGCGAAGGAGCTTCTCGAGAGCGCCGCAGGAGCGTGATGCGCTCTCTTCCGCCTGTGCCGTGGCAGATCACCGGCAATCACTGGGTGACTTTGCCGTGCATCCACCCGGCCGATGCATCGATTCACGCGATCAGCGTCGTGCATGCACAATCGAGAGGGGCCATCGAATTCGCGGCATCGACGAGCTTTGTCGACGGCGATGGCGAGCCGCTCATCAGGTTCACACTGAGCAGCGGCGCCGGGCGACGTAATCTTGGCACAGGCGGAATCGTGTGGAGCCGTGACGCGGGATGGATGCCCGCGTTCAGCTGCCGGGAGGGCGATCTCGCAATTCGCGGAGTGGTGTGCGCGCCACACGGCGTCAACGCAGACATCGCTGGTGCGGTCGTCGAGATCAGCGTTGAGAACCGCGGCAAATCGCCCGTCGACATCGCGATTGGCGCTGACGGTGTGTTCGGAAAGAGGCTGCTGCGAGTGCGATCAGCGCGCGAGTTCGGCGGTGACAGCCGAATCGTGCCGGGGGCGAGCGCCTCGATTGTGCTTGAAGGTGCGGGCGCGAACGATCCGGTGGCCCTTGCCATCGGAACCCTGGATCGAGAGTCATCTACGCAATGCCTGGATTCCACGTGGCGCGTAGAGCAGACAGCGACGATTCCGCCCGGCCGGATGGAATCGGTGTACTTCTGCATCGCGGTGGGACAGGAGCGCGACGGCGCCCAGGCTGTACTCGAGGTCATGCGCCGGCGCGGGCCAGGCAACCTGATCGGCAGCACGCGGTCGGCCCTGCTGGCGATGGAACCTGCAACCGGCAACGCAGCTGCTGACCGACTGATAAGCCGGCACATGTTCTTCACCTACTTCTGCAGCGTCGCACGCGCCATCGACGATGCGCACCTGTATGTCGTCCGGAGCCGCGTGCCGTGGAATCCGCACGGGCTCACCATTCGCGACTGGCATGCGCTGATGTGGGTGATGCCCGCCGTGCAGCTCGCTGATTCCACGCTCGCCCGGGAGCTCTTGCTGAGGATTTGCGATCTCCACGGCTACGCACCCGGTTCGGGAGTTCACTACATCGACGGATCTCTTTTCGAGCCCGGGTTTTCGCTCGACGGTGCTGCCGCGTTTCCCATCGCGGTGGACGAGTACATAGTGCAGAGCGGCGATGAGAAGGTGGTCGAGGAGCCGCTTCTGGCCGATTCTCTCTACAATGCCGCTGACGACATTGCGGCGCGAAAGCACGAAAAGCTTCCGCTCTACTCGACCGAGGTGAATCCCGACGGCTCGGCTCCGAAGTTCGCGTACACCGTTCATGGAAACACGGTTGTCGCACTCGCGCTGCACATCCTCGCTCATACCCTGGACGAAAAAACAGCGGAGAAAGTGCAGGATGCAGCTGCAGTGCGCGCAGCTGTGCTTCGTCACTTTGCCGGGACTGACCAGGGGCAAAAAGCTGTTCTCGTCAGATCGAGCAGTCTCACCGAGGGCGAGCGAAACGAGGAGGGAGCATCAGCAGCTATGTACTGGCTGCCTTACTACGACCTGCTCGGCCGTGACGACTCGCTCTATCGCCGAAGCGTGAAGCCCCTCGAGAATGCCGAGACGGACGCGCTCTTCATGTGGTGTGCGCGGCTGCTCGGGCCGAATGGATCGCGCGCGCTGGACTGGCTGCGGAGAGCGCCGCTCGACGGGGGATTCGCTGCGGAGCTCGTCGATGCGGAGGGACGGGCGACAGGGAACGGAGGCGATGCGGCGCTGTCAGGATTGATCGCGTACACGGCCTGGTACGCCGTGCACGCTCTCGGAGTTGCGCTCTAGCTCATTGATCGAAAGTGTAGCGGAAGTCAACAGGGCCGTATGTCGGTCCGTTGATCATCGAGGTGGTGTAGTTCCCCGCATCATCTCCGAACGCCGCGTACTGACTGACTCCCGCCGCCGAATTCAGAATCTGGACACGCGTATCGGCTGAATCATAGAACGGCTCGGCGGCGGCGTTCTCCGAGCTCGTGAGGTAGTAGTCGGTGTCGGGCGCAAGCGTGATCGAAGGCACAACGTCCGCATAGACGAACCCACCTTCTGCGGAAGCAGCCGCTTTCGAAACGGTGACCATGGCCAACACTACCGTCGGAGCTGAAGCCGCAGCGATCCGGACGGGATGCGACCCTGTCTGATTTGCATCATACCATCGGCCGAGGGATCGAAGACTCAACGGCTCCGTTGCAGTCCTGAATCCCATTCCCATCCAGCTGGTGAACTGGCGCAGTGTTCCAAGCTGAATAGTCGCCGGGTTGATAAACGGCATTTCCACCCCGAAGCGGCTCGGGGTCGCTGGAATTGGGGTGGTGGTGTAGGTCTCCTTTCCGTTGACGAACGCCTTGAGCGAGTACCAGACCGTCACTTCATTCGGAAGCGGGCGGTCCGGATACGTCGTTGCGCCGGGATCATTGATCACTATCTGCTGTGGATTCGGATCGCTCTGCTGGACGCCCCTGTAAAGGGCGAAGGAATCAGCGTCGGCATAGGAGTCCCACGAAAGGATCACTTCCATGTCCCCTGCATCAGCGGTGAAACCCGTGGGTGCTGGTGATTTGGGAGGAACCTCCTGGAGGCCCCACACGTCGTCGCACCCGACAAATCCTACGAGAGCGACGACGATCACGGTCAAGAGTGGTGTCAGCCAAAGGTAAGAATCAGACACGTGATTTCTCTCCTGCGGTAGGGCGTCCATAGGCGATGCCGCGCGTGATTCCCCTTTCATCGACGGAGACGATCGTCGGCCACATGGTCACACCGTAGGCCGTCGCGATGCGTCCGTCGCGATCCTGCACTACGATTGCGGGAGACAGGTCTACTGCCCTCGCTCCTTCTCCCACCGCCAGCACAACGCGGTTCTCACGCGTCATCGCGCGCACAGCATCGAGGCTCGGTTGAGATGAGCCGTGAAAGAAGACGATGACAACAGGGTTTCCACTCAGCTTGCTCAGCGGAAGCACCTGCCCGGGTGCGTGCTCGAAAAGGAAATTCGGAGCCGGCTGGCCGATGCGCGCGCGCGCGGTAAGCATTGCGGGAGACTCTGCGGCCGTTTTCACCAGAACCTTTCCGAGTACCGCTGACAGCTCGCCACTGTCGAGAGGCCCTTCGCTTCTCCACGTTACTTTCCCTGCGGGATCGAGGACGAGAGTCGCCGGGGCATTGGATTTCACGTCATATCTTCCCCGCCAGCTGGCATCGTCCTCGGTGTAGGCGACGTTCTCGGAGAAGGGAAGGCTGGAGATCTGACCAGGCTTCGTCACCACCAGGATTGCAGTCGGCGCGTCCGTCCGACCGCTCTCGCGAACTGCGTCGATGAGTCGGGCAACTGTATCCGCGCCTGGATCTCCGGTGAAGTGCACGACAAGATTCGGCGCCGGAGCTCCCGTTCGCGACTTAGGCGATGCGTGTCCGACGACCTCGACCATTCCATTGCTTGCCCGCCGCGATAGCGCGATGAGGAGTCCGGCGTGTCCGCCTGCGAGCTCGACACCGCCAACCGGGAATGAGCGATACCCGCACACGGTGGCACTGACTGGCTCGGAGGCGACAACTCCATCAGCGGTGAGTCGAGTGCCGTGGACGGTGAGGCACATCGGTGTATAGGCCGACACCGGCTGCACGAAGTTCGCAGCCGCGGGAGCGAGAGTCGGACCCTGTCGAAAGAGGATGAAGTGGTTCGCGTCGCTGAATCCCTGCGCACCCTGCCTGTGCCACTCGTACCGGTCCACTGTTCCGCCAGGGATCCAGCTCTTGAATGCGGACAGATCGGGACCTGCGCCGATTCCACCAGTGAGACCCGGATGACCAGATGGGTTCGGCGCGCTCGAAATGGGCTCGGATTCGACGCGCGGCGGCGGCCAGGCCGGAACTCCTGCCATTCCATGAAGGGCGATTCCGCTTTCGCGGATTTCCGCGCTCGTGTAAGTGAAGGAGAAATTGAGCGGGGGAGCGGGCTGTGTCGGATGCGCGGGTGTCAGCAAGGAACGCAGAAAGCCGCCGAGGTTCTGCTCCGCGTCGAGCATGTTGCGCACTGTGCCTTGTGCATTGCTTTGCGCCAGGGCCTGGTCGCGCGCCCCGACGAAGCCGGGCTTCAGCTTCCCGAAGAAGTTGAAGACGTTCGCAATGAGATCGTCCGTGCTGATCGAGAAATCGCCGACCACGAGCTCGGCGGTCGATCCTGATACTGCGAGGGTGAAGTTCTGCTTCAACACGAAGTTGAAATTCGGCGCGTATACCGCGCTGGAGTTGGCGTGTCCTCCAATTACGAGGACGATTTTCCCGGGATGCAGCTCGATCGAGGCTCGATGGAGGATGACTACGTACGGAGCGTGCGCGGTGTAGAAAACGAAGTCGAACGGCACAGTGAAGGGTGGAATCTGCTGCGCGAGAAGATTGTCGAGAATCGGCTTGAGCTGCGACTGGAGATAATCGGCCCCGATTCCGAAGGCGAAGCCATCGCTGCCAGTAAGGAATTTCTGGTTTGCACTCGCGGGGTTGCCTCTCGGACCCGCCATGTCGAGTAGAACCGCCACCGCTCCGTTGGAGCCGCTGAACGTCTTGAACTGAACGTGGCCGATGTTCGAGGGAAGCGTCGCACTCGACGGAAGAAATCCTGTCTTGAGCGCGTTCCGGATCAGCTTGTTGATCCCCATGAGATCTTCTGCACTGATCGGAACGTTCGACCATTTCGGCGTGAAGTTGACGGTCGCCGTCGAGCCCTTCACGTCAATCGAGACGACGTTCGTCGATTGTGACACAACCTGGTTGATCGCTGCAGTGATTCGCAGATCCCCGCGAATGAATTCGGCAACCGGTGGTGATCCAAGGTCGGCGATGTAGCGCGAGATCAATTCCATCCGAACGGTAATCTTCCCGCCGGTCGGATCGTTCAGCTCGATCGTCGGTGGAAACAGCTGCACCTGCGCTTTGCCCTTGAGATTGCTCGGCTGAATGGGCTCGATGTTGAAGCCGCCGAGATCGAGGTTTGCCACAGCGCCGAAGCGGGACGCCAGGGCGCCCTCGGCGGAGTCGGGAAGAAAATCTCCCAGATTTATGGGCCGCGGATTTCTGATCGACGAATGATCGGCAACCGAATCCCCGAATCCGTCTCGAACGCCAACGACTGTGGGCAGCTCGAATTCCCGGTCCGGCCGCGACGTATCGTCCACGCGCATCGCGAGCGTATGCTGAAAGCGCTCCGTTCGATGCATGGCCGCAAGAATTCTGTTCACTGCCGGCACCGCGAACTGTGCGATCACGTCGAAATCGCCGGTGAGATTTGCCATCAGACTTTCTCCTATTGAGGACCGGCCGTGACGAGGGCTGCGAGTGACACTCCGATTATCAGAAGCGATATCGCGTGATGGACGGTGAAGCGGCGCTCGATGTCGCGGGTGGATTCCATTACCAGGCGGCCGAGCGCGTAGCCGGACGCAATAAACACGAACAGGGCGCCGTCAAAAGGAAGAGAATTCCTGGTCGTGATCGCCGTCATCAGCAACAGTGCAGCCCACGTGGCCTCGAACAGCTGCGTCGGATACCGACGCTTCCATTCGCCCCTCGAATTGGGCAGGTACAGAGCCAGCCAGGCGCTCGACTCGCGCCCTTCGCAGCATCCATTGAGAAAGCATCCGATCCTGGTGAAAACCATTCCAACCATGATCGTAATTCCCGCTACGTCCCAGAATGCCCCGAATGGAAGGGACAGCGCTTCGAGCAGAGGAATCGACAACGGAACGGCGACCAGAATTCCACCATACTGGGCGGCTCCGCCCTTGCGCGTGTTCCAGATGCTTTCCTTATGATCGCGGTAGAAATGCCACTTCATCGCCACGTGGAGAATTCTCGCGCCGGCGAGCGCCGGAAACAGCAGGAGAATCGTGGCGACAAAAACGCGGAATGCATCGAGTCCCGCGGCGCGGGCCATGAACTGGCCGGCGTAAACTCCGAGAGTCAGACCGAGCCATTGCATTGCCGGGTAGCTGTGCACGGTCAGTCCTCGCCAGCGGAACATCACGGGATGCATGTCTTCAGGCCGGCAAGAAAGTGAGAGCGAGCCCCGCGATTATTGCCACATCGGCGATGTTGAACACGGGCCACCAGCCGAGATCCACGAAATCCCGCACTGCATGCATGCGAAGGATGTCCGAGAGATTTCCGGCGGCGCCTCCAAGCGCGAGGCCGAGCGCAACAGGTGATGCGTGATATCCCTCGAGAGACCCGGCAATCAGCATCGCCGATACGAACGCAGCGAGCCAGACGAGGAGCATTACTGCCCGTGCGGAGGGATGACTGTAGATGGATCGGCGGTTGAGCGCGTGGCGGATGTTGAACAGCGAGCGGACCCGAATCACCCGCGTGGCTGCGTACATCTCGGCTGCGCGCTTCGCGGCCTGGTCCGCTACGAACACTGCTGTACCCGACACCAGCATTTCGACCATGAGGCAGCCGCGTGCTTGAGAAGACAGTCAACCCGGAACTTACGGCCATGGCGCCGATGCGCAAATCGCCTGCGGAGTTGAGCGCTTTCGCGGCGAGCCATACCTTATCAAGCTCATGCCGCTCGGGTGGCGAAACCGGTAGACGCGAGGGACTTAAAATCCCTTGGGCCAAAGCCCATGCGGGTTCGATCCCCGCCCCGAGCACTCCAAGTAGCCGACATCTGAACCTTATCGTATGTTGGTCTAGTCGACAGGCGATCGGAGGCTGGCCTCATGGCAAAGAACGCGGCGCAGCAGAAGAAGAACGAAAACGGTGCCACTTCGCATCCCGCACCGGAGAGCATCGACCAGGTCCGCGACCTCCTCTTCGGCGGTCAGATGCGGATGGTCGATGCGCGAATTCAAAGTCTCGACGAACGACTCGCCCATGAGTCGAGCGCGATGCGCGCGGATTTCGAGCGGCAGATCACCGAGCTGGATTCCGCGATCAAGAAAGAGCTTGCCCGGCACGCGGAGCGTCTCGTCGCCGAGCGCACCAAGCGGGTCGATGATCTCAAGGCACTCAGTGCCGAGCTCCGCGATTCACTCAGGAGTCTCGAGAAGAGACATACGACTCTCGAGGAGGCGGCAGGCCTCGCCGATGCAGAGCTGCGTGATCATCTCCTGAAGCAGGGAGCATCGTTCGCGAACGACCTGTCCCGCACCAGCGAGAGACTTTCGTCCGAGCTCGATCGAATCACGACGCAGCTACAGGCGGACAAGCTCGATTCATCAGCGCTCGCGCAGGGGCTGACCGAGCTCGCAGGAAAACTCGGAGGTTCGGCCGCGCCGGCGGCGAAGAAGCAAGCGCGGGCCTGACGCGTCGAAGACGAGGCGCTGACGATGTCAGTGAACTTCGAATCATCCGGCGACTCCGGTAACGGAAGAGATCGCGGCACGGAGTTCGACCGGCTGCGCAGTCTTCTGCTTGGCCCTGAGCAGAGCAGGATCGAAGAGCTCACCGACGAGCTGCACTCGCGCGAGCTGACACCGGAAGAGCTTTCCGAGAAGCTGCCCGAAGCAATCGCGCTGAGCGGCAGCAAGGATGATCAGCTCGGCCGCGCGCTCGGGCCGACGATTGAAACCGCGCTGCGAGAGTCGATTCGGCGCGATCCGCAGGAGATGGCGGCAGCGATCTTCCCGGTGCTCGGACCTGCGATTCGAAAATCGATCGCCGAGACGATGGCGGCGCTCGTGCGGTCGATCAACAACGCTGTCGAGCAAAGCCTGTCCCTGCAGGGAATGAAGTGGCGGGTGGAGTCCTGGCGCACCGGCGTGCCCTATCCCGAGATCGTGATCAAGCACGCGCTGGTCTACCGTGTCGAACAGGCTTTTCTCGTTCACGCCGAGACGGGTCTTCTGCTCGAGCACGTGTCGGCGCCCGAGCTGAAACTGCCGGATGCGGACCTGATATCGAGCATGCTGACGGCGATTCAGGATTTCGTACGCGATTCCTTCCGCCCTGGAGAGGGTGCGACGCTTCGCAGATTCAGCGTCGGCGAGCACACCGTGCAGGTGGAGGCGGGACCGCGCGCGTTGATCGCCGTGGTGATCAAGGGCGAGGCCCCCGACGACGTGCATCGCCGACAGCAGGACGCACTGGAGACGGTACATCTGGAGTTTGCCAGTCAGCTCGCCGATTTCGACGGCGACACTGCGGCGTTCGCTCCGTCGCGCCCTCTTCTCGAAGGTTGTCTCGAGACCGTGCTGACTACGACATCGGTGGAGAAAGGCAAAGGAGTATGGCTCAGGTGGGTGATTCCACTGGCGCTCGTGGTGATTGTCGCCGGGGCGCTGTGGGTGCGTGCATCGCTCAGGTGGAACCGCGGACTCGATGCGCTTCGCGCCGAGCCGGGGATCATGGTCGTCGACGCCGACCGCGGATGGGGTGGATGGCACATTTCCGGGCTGAGGGATCCTGTCGCACGCGATCCCCAAGCTGTTCTCGCTGATGCCGGCGTGACGCCGAAGTCACTCAGCGGAAAATGGGAAGGGTATCTCTCGCTCGCTCCATCGATCGTCGCGCTCCGTGCGCAGCGCGCAATCGATTCGCTGCGGAAGGAAATCGAAGCGGAGCGGATTCTTTTCTCGCCGGGTTCGTCACAGCTCGATCAGACGGCGCTTGCCAAGCTCACTTCACTCGCCGTGCGGTATCGCCAGCTGGAAGGCGAGGCGGCACGAGCGGGTGGCGTCACGAGTCTTCAGCTCACGGGGCGAACCGACCCGAGCGGAACCGACGAGACCAACGCTGCCCTCGCGGGCAGGCGCGTCGCTGCCGTTGCCGGCTGGTTCGAGTCGTCGGGAATCTCCCCGTCGCGTCTGGCTCACAACGCCATCGCCACGGCAAGCCCCATTGCCGCTCCTGATTCGGCGGAGCGCGCGCGCATAAACCGAAGCGTCTCGTTCACTGCTACATTCTCCCGGGCAAGACCTGTCGGGGGACAGTGATGATCCAGAAAAAAATCTGCATGGTTGGCGTATACGGGACGGGC
>DASWQD010000339.1:0-2511 GCA_036398255.1 Gemmatimonadaceae bacterium
CGATGGCGAGCACGAACGGACCCTTCTTGAACGGACGCAGCGGATAGTCGTAGCCCCGCGTTCCCTCGGGAAACACGATTACGGAGTTGCCCTCGCGAATCCGGCGCGCCGCCTCGTCATATGCGCCGAATGCGGCTTTGCGGTTCTGCCTCTCGATCGGAACCATGCCGACAGCGCGCATCGCTCCGCCGAGCACGGGCATTTTGAAAAGCTCGGCCTTGGCGACGAATTTCGCCCTCGGCAGAAACGACCCGAGTGCCGGGATGTCGTACCAGCTCACGTGGTTCGCGAGAAATATGTGCGGGTTCCCATCGCCCGATCGCTCGATGTTGTGGATCCTGACCCGTACACCTGCCGCAGCGAGCACACCCTTCGCCCACGCTCGCGGCAGGACATCGTAAGGCGAGCCGGGCCGATCCTTGAATCGAAGGAGCGCCGACATCATGCACAGCGTCCCAATGACGAGCGTGATCAGAGGAACTGCAATCAGCGCAAAGATCGTCGTCAGGATTGTGAGAAGAATCATTCGAAATGAAGATAGCCTGGCGGAGCGTCGATGGGTTCACCGTCGAGAGTGAAAGTCACGTGAGGCTCGCCACGGTGCACCGTGCCGATTCGCGTGAGATCGACGCTGAACCTTCGCTTGAATGTCTCCAGATCGAGCTGATGCGCGGATGTGACGAGCAGCTCGTATTCCTCCCCGCTCTTGAGAGCGTCCTGCACTGACACTTCCCGCTCGAGCGGTATCCGCTCGGCTTCGACTGAAATGGCAACCCGGCTCGCACAGGCGATGTGCAGCAGGTCAGCGGCGAGACCGTCCGAGACGTCGATCGCCGCCGATGCGCCCTGTTCGGAGAACCAGATTCCTTCTCGTATCCGTGGAGATGGCCGGGCGAATCGTGAGCGGTGGCTTTCCAGGGGCTTCAAGCCATGCTGGAAGGCTTTGAGTGCGGCGCCGGGTCCGCCGATGCTTCCCGTCACGTAGACTGAATCGCCCGGCCGCGCTCCCGTCCTGAACAGAACGTCGCGCGCGGTCCCGAGCACAGTGAAGGTCAGGCTCAGCTCCTCGGCCCGCGTCATGTCGCCGCCGAGCACGGGCGCTTGATAGACCTCCGCGGCTTCTCCGATGCCGTCGCTCAGCGGATCGATGGAGTTTTTCCATTTTGCGGGGATTGCCATCGCGACAAGCATTCCGAGCGGCTTTGCGCCCATCGCCGCAAGGTCGCTCAGCGCTGCAGCGGCTGCGCGGTAACCGATTTCCAGGGGTGAAAGCCATTCGCTCCTGAAGTGGACGTTCTCCACAGATGCATCCGTGCTGACAACGAGTGCGCGCTCACCGAGACTCGTGATGACTGCGGCGTCGTCTCCGACCCTGCGAGCGAGCGGGCCCCAGCGCTCGAGCATGCGTCGTATCGAATCGAACTCGGCGCCCGATCCGAGTGGAGTGTGCGGCTGAAACCGCGTATCTCTCGGGATCCGCGGCTCGATCGCGCGGCGTCTCCGGAGAGGATCGTCGGGATTCACGAATGACCCTCGAGCTCGGCAAGCGTCCCCACCATCAGCTCTGACGGCCGTTCGTTCCATGCAACAGGCAGGGCCTGCAGCACGTCTTCCAGCGTGATGCCACGAACGAAGCGGCAGCGCTCGGCCGCGCGACCGTGAATGAATGCTGCGCAGGCGGCGGCTTCGGTGGATTTCTCCTCGCCTTCGGCCATCTGGGCAAGCAGCGTCGCGGCGATTCCTGTGAGCACGTCACCGCTCCCGCCTGTGGCGAGAGCGGCAGTGCCGCTCGCGCTCACGTACCTCATTCCAGACGGAGAAAAAATGATTGTCGGAGAGCCCTTGAGAAGAACCGTCGCTCCTGTTTCAGCCGCTGCCGAAGTGCCGATCTCGAAGCGCCCCGCGAGAACCGCCGCCGTGTCTGTTCCCAGGAGGCGAGCCATTTCCGCCGGATGCGGTGTGATGATTGACGGCCTTCCTTTCAGGAGTTTTGAGAGAGACTCGATGTCGCTCGAGAAAACGTTCAACGCATCTGCATCGAGCACCATCGGGCCGTTCCACGCGAGAAGAATCCGCTCGACGAGGTCGCGCGTGTCCTCGGAGTTTCCGAGGCCCGGCCCGATCGCGATGCAGTCGGTGTTGGCTGTGAGATCGGCAAGCTCTTCAGGGGTGCGGGGCCAGGTCTGGACAATCGCTGCGGGAATTCCTGCGTGTGTAGACGGCACGCTCTCTTCGGCGCAGACGATTCGCAACAGTCCGATGCCAGATCTCAACGCGCCGGTGCCAGCGAGAATCGCTGCTCCCGCCATTCCCTTTCCGCCGCCGACGATCGCGAGTCTCTTTCGGGTCCCCTTGTGAGCTGAAACGGGAATCGCAGGGATGCGCGCGTGAACCCATTCCGCGTCGATCAGGCACGGAAGCCGGCTGAGAAGATCGGACAACGTCAGTCCGATATCGAGCACCGTGACCTCTCCACATACATCGCGTGCAATGAGCTGCCCGCGCTTCACT
>DASWQD010000340.1:0-4003 GCA_036398255.1 Gemmatimonadaceae bacterium
AGGCTCAAGCCGCTCGAGGTGGACAAATCCCCGTTCGAGGAGACTCCCAAAACCAACGAGCGCGCGCATTGGGTGAAACCGAAAGTCGTCGTCGAGGTGAAGTTCAGTGAATGGACCAGCGATGGAAAACTTCGCCAGCCCATCTATCTCGGCACACGTGACGACAAGAAGGCGTCAGAGGTAGGACGCGAGGGCTCGAGCATGCAGAAGAAGGCGCCAAAAGCGAAAGCAGCAGCCAAGACTGCCTCGAAGTCGAAGGCACGGCGCCGTGTCTATGCGAAGCGCACAGTCGAAGGAGAGCTGAAGAAGCCTGCGTCGCGCAGGACCGCGAAGTCGCTTCGCGTCGATTCGATCATCGAACAGCTGAACGAAATACAGGAAAGCGGAGGGAGCGGCACCGTCGCGATCTCCGGCGACTCGAATGTCGACGTGACGAATCTTTCGAAGGTTTTCTTTCCCGGAAAGAAGCTCACGAAGGGAGACCTGCTTCGTTACTACGCGACTGTCGCTCCGTTCATCCTGCCCGTGATGGCGGACCGCCCGCTGGTGCTCAAGCGATTCCCCAATGGCGTGAAGGGGCCGTCGTTCTTTCAGCAGAACGCCGGGGAACCTCCCGGGTATGTGCGAACCGAAACGATCCACACTCAGGGCGGTTCGACAAACCTCAGAATTGTCGGGGGTGATCTCGCGACGCTTCTCTACACGATCCAGCTTGGATCGATTTCAGTCGACCCCTGGCACTCGAGAGTTCAGTCTCTCGATCACGCCGACTATACGATCATCGATCTGGACCCGGGACCGCGTGCGCCCTTCAAGAGAGTTGTGGAAGTTGCGCGCTGGGCCAAAGAGGTGATGGACAGCCTGGGGCTGCACGGCTCCCTCAAGACGTCGGGCTCGAGCGGGCTTCACATCTATCTTCCTCTCCCGCCCGATACTCCCAACGAGGCAGCTACCCTCGTCGCGCAGATTGTCGCGACTCGTGTTGCCGAGGCACATCCGAAGATTGCGACGATCGAGCGATGGGTTAAAGCGCGGGGCGCGGCAACGGTGTACGTCGATTACCTGCAGAACATCATCGGCAAGACCGTGGCAGGCGCCTACTCCGCCCGGGCCAATCCGGATGCGATGGTTTCCACTCCGCTCGACTGGGACGAGCTCACGGACGACCTGGATCCGCGCGAGTTCACGATCGAGACGGCTCCGAAGCGGTTCGCCGAGGTTGGTGACATCTGGAACGCGCAGATGAAAAAAAGGAACTCTCTGCGCGCGCTCGTCTAGCGGGAGCTGACCTTCCTCAATGGCAGATCGAGCTGGTCTGTCTTTTCGCCCTCTTCCTTGCGGGGAGCGGGATCGAAAGTCGGGTCGCTCGACTCATCGACCATGTGAGTGAGCTTGTAATACAGATGTAGCGCGTTGACCGGGGCAATGAAGCTGCGACGCCCGGCGCGGGAGATCGCGACGGCTTCCTCGCGGACGCGGCGAGGCAGGTCCTGGGCTTGGGGGTGAGCCAGGAGCCTCCTGATTTCGGATGTATCCCTCGCCAACAGTGCAGCGCAGAGGCTGTCGAGATACGCGAGCATCGGTCTCCGAGGACTTAAGGCTTAATTAAACCTTATGTACACATTGCAACTAATACACCGGATTGGCAATAGCGGCTATAGCCGTTCGTTTCCCGGTACAATCCTTTTACCTAAGACGACAGAAGGTCGAGTCTGATACCCCGCTGGGCCGGCCGACGTTTCCTCGGGGCATAGCGGTAGAGCTGGGCTGGTCTTCCCCGGCCCTCGCTCCGCCACTCGTCCGTCGGCTCCACCAGCCATGCTGCCTGGAGCGCCCGCCTGAAGCTCGCCTTGTGCAGTCGTTTGCCGAGGAGCAGCTCGTACATCTGTTGAAGCTCCGTCAGCGTAAACATTTGAGGTAAAAGCCGGAACGCCACCGGTGACTGATCCATCCTGGCCCGGATCAGGGATACCGCCGTGTCGAGTACCTGCCGCTGCCTCGGAGCCAGCTGCGGAACATCGCCCAGCGTAAACCACGCGTACACGCCGCCGATCGGCGAAGGGGTGCCCATCGGGACCAACCCCGCGTACGCCACCGAAATCTCAGCCTCTGTAGGGTGCCGCTTTCCGTCGCCGAAGGCGCCGATCTGCTCGAGCCACGCCGGCTCGCCGACAGATGCACTCTTCGCGACACGCAGCGCTGCAGCCTCCATCGACTCCTGGGGCCGCTGTGCGTCCCACGGCACCACCCATTTCTCGCGGCCTTCCGGTGCACGACACAGAAGCACAGCGAGCTGACTGCCGACCGCGGTCAGGAGCACGACGTCAATCGTACAGGAGGGCCTTCTCATTTTGCGGTCGGGCATCGTATCGCGAATTAGTCACGTCCTGTGACTAATGTCAAGTGCGGATTTGGATTTTAGTATCGATTCGCTATTTAATAGCGTCAGGCGGGCAGGAAGTATATACGGAATTCATGACGCCGCGTCAACAGGACGAACGACTCAGCGCGGCGTCAAACTCCGGGCGATGCCTGTTCCCCGAGGCACGGTTCTCCCTTCGAGGGGAATCGAGATTGGAAGCTTTCCGCTGATTGCCTGCGTTCCAATGAGCGCCCGTGCTGCCGCGATCTGCGATGGCGGAAACCCGCCCCACGCAACCACATACGTACCGACAGATGAAACCTGCTGGAGCAGGTACGGATTGCCAAAGCTCACCACGATCGGACGCTTCCCCTTTGACATCAGCCTCTGCACGAATGACGCAAACGCTTGTGGAGCGCTTGCCGATACCGCATCCCAGTTCTGCCCGACATACGAGCTGACGATTGTTACATCCGCTGAATCCGCGGCGCGTTCGATCCTCGCGTAGTCTGTTGCCGGATCTTCGGCAGCGAGGAACTCGGTCCGCAGATTTTTCACCGCGGAGCGGAGCTCTCCATTGAATGACACGCCTGCGCCCAGGTCCGTCCGTCTCCCCACCGTTACCGAGAGAACACGCGAGTTTCCAGTAGCTGCCAGCGGCACCTGGTTGAGCGAGTCTTTTACGAGCGTTATCGAGCGCTCGCCGATTCTGCGAGCCATTGCAGTGTGCGAGCTGTCGCCAACTACGTAACGCACAGAATCGAGGCTCACGAGCTTTCCGCGATTGAGTCCCACATCCTGCTTGGCTTTCAGAATCCGCCGTACCGATTCATCGAGACGAGCCTCGGTGTAACGCCCTTCAGCGACGCCGGCAACAACCGCATCGATGGTCTGCGTGACGTCGAGCGGCTGAATCAGAATGTCGACGCCGGCGGCAACCGCCCGTTTAACCGCCTCTACCGCACCATACTGGTTGAGCACCCCCACCATATCCATGGCGTCGGATATGATGATGCCCGTAAACCGCAGCTCGTTCCGAAGCAGATCGGTCATCACTTTCTGCGAAAGCGTTCCCGGAACACCTGACGAGTCGAGCGCCGGCATCGCTCCATGAAACGACATCATCGCGCCGACACCACTGCTGACCGCAGCCCGAAATGGTACCAGTTCGACACTATCAAGCCTGTTTCGACTCACCGTGACGACAGGCAAAGCGAGATGCGAGTTGACGCCGGTATCGCCGTGTCCGGGGAAATGCTTTCCCGTCGCGATCATCCCGTTTGCCTGAAGGCCGCGGATGAATGCCGCCCCGAGCCGGGCCGCCAGAGCGGGATCCTCCCCATAGGACCTGGTGTTGATGACCGGATTCGAAGGGTTGTTGTTCACGTCGAGCACGGGCGCATACGCGATGTGAATCCCCAACGCCCGCCCCTCGAGTGCCGTCAGACGTCCCTGCTCGTAAGCCAGTACCGTGTCGCCGGTTGCGCCGATCGCCATTTCCGGAGGGAAGACAACGGCGCCCCCCAGGTCGATGGCGTTCGGGAGGAAATATCCGCCCCGAGCCCTGAATCCTGCGCCGGCCTCGAGATCAGCCCCGAAAACCAGCGGAATCGAGCTCATCTCCTGCATCGCGTTGAGCTT
>DASWQD010000341.1:0-4985 GCA_036398255.1 Gemmatimonadaceae bacterium
CGATTCTCCGGGTTGTTGACTCCCGTCTCGGCATCCACGCGCAGCTCGCGCAGACGCTGGTTGTAGACTGCAAGTGTGGAATCAGTGGGGCCATCCGCTGCGACACGTCCGTGCTCGAGAAGTATTCCGCGCGTGCAGAGCTGTCGCACTGCCTGCGTGTTGTGGCTGACGAAGAAGACTGTTCTTCCCTCGCCTGAGACCTGTTCCATCTTGCCGAGGCATTTCTTCTGGAACGCCGCGTCGCCGACTGCGAGGACTTCGTCGACGAGAAGAATTTCAGGCTCGAGATGCGCTGCCACTGCGAACGCCAGGCGTGTGTACATGCCGCTGGAGTAGCGCTTCGTCGGCGTGTCGATGAACTGTTCGACCTCGGCGAAGCCCACGATCTCGTCGAACTGCCGCGCGATCTCACTCTTTCGCATCCCGAGAATCGCGCCGGAGAGGAAAATGTTCTCCCGACCGGTGAGCTCGGGATGAAATCCGGTGCCGACCTCGAGAAGCGCGCCGACTCGCCCGAAGATCTCGGCGCGCCCGCGCGTGGGCTCGGTGATGCGCGACAGGATCTTGAGAAGCGTGCTCTTCCCCGCTCCGTTGCGCCCGATGATGCCGACGACTTCGCCTTCGTTCACCTCGAACGAGACGTCCTCGAGTGCCCAGAATGTCTCCATCGCGTCGGACCTGCCCATCGCCCGCTTCCAGAGGTTCTTCGGGAGCGCGATGACTTCCTCCTGCAACGTTCGATACGGCTGCCGCCCGAGCGCGCGAGCGATTCGATACGACTTCGCAAGTCCCTCGACACGAATCGCGGTCTGGCTCATACGGCGTCCGCAAAGCCTCTTTCTACGCGACGGAAGAAGAATGCACCCCCGATGAACACAGTCACGCCGATCGCCGTCGTCAACGCAACCATCGGCGCGGTGAGAGAGCTCGCCCCGAGTATCGACCAGCGCGTGCCTTCCACGAACGCCACCGCCGGATTGATGCTGTAGAGAAGTCTCCACTTCTCAGGCACGAGCGACGCAGCATAGGCGACCGGGCTCGCGAACATCCACACCTGAAGCATGAATGGCATTGCGTGCGCGAAGTCCCGGTACTTCACGTTGAGCGCGGAGAGCCAGAGACTCACTCCGGTGGCAGTTATCGCTGCGAGCACGACGAAGAACGGGAGCGCCAGCAGGCGCCACGTCGGCGCGATTCCAAAGAAGCCCATGAAAATGCCGAGCACAACGAGCGACACGCAGAGGTCGATGAGCGCCGAGAACGTCGATGCAAGCGGAATTGCGAGGCGTGGGAAGTAGACCTTCGTGATGAGACGCTGGTCGGTGATGAGGCTGTTCCCCGCCCTCTGCAGAACCGCCGCGAAGTAGTTCCAGATCACGAGGCCGCTGAAAACGAACACGAGGTACGGATGCCCGTCGCTCGGCATCTTCGCGAAGCGGCCGAAGATGAACGAGAAGATCAGTGCCGCGACGAGCGGCTGAAGCACCACCCAGGTCACCCCGAGCCCGGTCTGCTTGTAGCGCAGCTTTACGTCGCGACCGGCGAGAATCATCAGCAGGTCGCGGTACGTCCACAGCTCGCGAAGGTTGATCGCCGACCAGCCGCGCGTCGGCTCGATTATTACAGTCGGTCGGCGATGCGCTGTGCTTCTGACGCTACCGGCTGCGGCCGCTGGAGCTGTCACGCTCTGCGTCGCGAGGTGATGGCCCGCGAGATTGGACGCCACGGATGCGTCAGGTCCCCGATCGCCTCGCGCTTGAGCTCGGAGAACTCGAGGAAGTCGTCAGTCTGCGCCGCACGGTTGCGAGCCATTCGGTCGCGCACGAACGCAATCATGCACGCGACGGCAAAGCCCACGAGAAGTCCGATCGCTGTCTTCTTCACGCCGCCGCGGCGGTCTGGTCCAATCGCCAGCTCGGGTGGCTCGATGATGTTGATGACCGGCAGATCCTTCACCTCCTCGATACGCGCCGTCTCGTAGGCGCTCAGAAGCGACGAATAGATCTGGTTGCGCATCGCCACCTGCCGCTCCAGCCGGTTGAACTCGAGGGTTAGCTGTGGCGACTGGCGATACAGCCGGTTGCTCTCGAGAAACGTCTCGAGCTCCGACTCCGCCTGCCGAAGCTCCGCCCTCTTCTCACCCACCTGCCGCTCGGCGAACGCACGCTCTGCCGACGCCTGCTCCTGCCGCTTGGTGAGATTGAAGATGTTCACCTGCTCGAGAAGATTCCGTGCAATCTGGAGCGAGAGCTCCGGATTTCCCGTGCTCACCGTCATGACGATTACGCCGGTTTTCGGAGTGACTGTTCCCTTCACCGCCCCCTGCAGTGCCTCGACGGTCTTCTTCTTCATGACCTGCGGGCGATCGGGCTTCACGCGATAGAGCTTCTGGAGATTTCCGGTGATGACGCCGGAATCGGTGGTGATGCGATACTCCTTCTGCGCGACCGGCCAGAGCAGCGCAGTCATCTCGAGAAGATCCGTGTACATCTGCGGCGATTGTGCTGCGTCCCCAGTGCTGATGTTCACTCCGAACTGAGCAGCGAGGCCGCTCAGCTGGCTCTGTCCCCGCGCGCCCTTCGGCATGAACATGGCCTCGGACGTATACCGCTTCCCCGAGGTGACACTCTTGAATCCCGCCCAGAATCCGCTCAAGAGAGCAAGGACGATGATCATCACACGATACCGCAGCAGCACATTGAAGATGCTCACGGCTGATATCGGCTTCGGGAGGTCCTCTCTATAAACTTCGGACTGCGGACTCACTCCGGGTTGCGGACCGACTGCGGACGAACCGGTGACGAATGGGCGCGTCATGATTCGACCCTCGCAAGCTCGGCATCGCGCGCGCCAAGGTACCACGCGTACGTCGAGCGAATTCCTTCTTCGAGCGAAATGCGCGGAGACCAACCTCGCGCCCTGATTCTCGAGGAATCCATCAGCTTCCGCGGGGTCCCGTCCGGCTTGGACGTGTCCCACGTCACGGGCCCGTCGTATCCCACGATCTTCGCAACGAGCGCGGCGAGATCCCTTATCGGGAGGTCATCACCGCAGCCGACGTTGTAGAGTCCAGTGACGCCTGACTCCATCATCATGATGGCCGCTTCCGCCGCATCGTCCACGTGGAGGAATTCGCGGCGGGCGTTGCCGTGTCCCCACAGCGTGACCGTCGCATCCTTTCCGTCGGCGCGCGCCTCCTTCGCCTCGTGGAACTTGCGGATCAGCGCCGGCAGCACGTGTGACTTCTCGAGATCGAAGTTGTCATTCGGCCCATAGAGATTCGTCGGCATGAGCGAGATCCACTTGCGCCCGAACTGCGTGTTCGCCGCGTCCACGAGCTTGAGACCGGCGATCTTCGCGATTGCGTACGGTTCGTTCGTCGGCTCGAGCGGACCGGTGAGCAGGTATTCCTCCTTGATCGGCTGATCCGCGAGACGCGGATAGATGCAGGAGCTCCCGAAGAAAACGACGCGCTCCACTCCGGTATCGAGTGCGGATCCCAGCACGTTCGTCTGGATGACGAGATTCTCGTAGAGGAAATCCCAGCGATACGTGTCATTCGCCTTGATGCCGCCAACCCTCGCAGCGGCGAAGAAAACCACGTCCGGCTTCTCCTCTCGGAAAAAACGCGAGACTGCCTGCTGATCGAGCAGATCCAGCTCGTCCCGCGGGCGCACGATCGGCGCGCGATAGCCATGCGCAGTGAGGGCGCGCACGATCGCCGAGCCCACGAGCCCGCGGTGGCCCGCAACAAAACAGCGGCTCACCGCCTTGTCCGTCACTTCACCAGCGCGTGAAGCGCCGCGTACGACGACTCGATCGTGAACGGCACTCCCGATTGCACAGCTCCGAGATCGGCATCGACCATCATCTCGACGAGCTCCGTGAAGCTCACGCGCGGTGACCAGCCGAGCACCTTCTTAGCCTTGCTCGCGTCGCCGAGGAGAAGGTCAACTTCGGTGGGACGGAAGTAACGCGGATCGATCGCGAGCACTTCCTTCCCTGTGCTCGCATCGATTCCGACTTCATCGACGCCTTCACCCCTGAACTCGAGTGTCATTCCGGCGCGGGCAAAGGCGGCCTGACAGAATTCGCGAACAGTGTGCTTCTCGCCGGTGGCGAGGACGTAATCGTCAGGCGTCGGATGCTGCATCATCAGCCACATCCCCTCGACATAATCACCCGCGAAACCCCAGTCGCGCTCGGCGTCGAGGTTGCCGAGGAACAGCTTGTCCTGCTGTCCCTCACGGATCTTGGCGACCGCCATGGAGATCTTTCGCGTGACGAACGTCTCGCCGCGAATCGGGGACTCGTGATTGAAAAGAATCCCCGATGAGGCATGGATTCCATAAGCCTCCCGATAATTCACCGTGATCCAGTGCGCGTAGAGCTTCGCAACTCCGTACGGCGAGCGAGGATAGAACGGCGTGGTCTCGCTTTGCGGAATCGCCTGGACCTTGCCGTACATCTCGGAGGTCGACGCCTGATAGAAGCGCACCCGGTCCATCATCTTGAGGATGCGGAGGGCCTCGAGGAGCCTGAGCGCGCCAAGGGCGTCGGAGTTGCCCGTGTATTCGGGCGTCTCGAACGAGACCTGGACGTGGCTCTGCGCCGCGAGATTGTAGATCTCGTCGGGCTGAACCTCCTGGATGATCCGGATGAGGTTCGTGGCGTCCGTGAGGTCGCCGTAGTGCATGTGGAACCGCGAATGGACGTCCTGTGGCTCGGAGTAGATGTGATCTACCCGCTGGGTATTGAACGAGGACGCCCGGCGCTTGAGCCCGTGAACGTTGTAGCCTTTTGCAAGTAGAAGGCGCGCGAGGTAGGCCCCGTCCTGGCCCGTGACCCCGGTTATCAGCGCAGTTTTCATCGATTCCTGTAGATGCGGATTAGCCGGGGAAATGTCACATAGGGTCTGGCATGAGTCAACATTGGAAGCTAGCATGTGAAGCCGCGTAAGTCCGCATCAATTAGTGACATCCGGA
>DASWQD010000342.1:0-7579 GCA_036398255.1 Gemmatimonadaceae bacterium
GGACGGCGCACACGAAAGATCTCGAGGAGGAGTATCAACCGCTCTACTTCAGGCGCAACGGAAAGAAGGTCGGGATTGCCGCGCTGATCGCCATCGCCTCCGGCATCGCCGCATTCGTGGCTTCGGGCGGGTTCGGAGTTCAGCTCATCGTGGCTGTGCTGGTGCTCATGCTGATCTCGCTATTCGTGTTCGGGTATCTGATCAAGGCGCCGACGCGGGAAGGCCGGGCACTGCTCGATGAGATCGAAGGTCTCAAGCTTTACCTGAGCGTGGCCGAGCGCGACGAGCTGAAGAGCATGAAGGGGCCGAACGAGCCGATGCTCGACGCTGCGCGATATGAAACGCTTCTTCCATTCGCGGTGGCGCTCGAGGTCGAGGATGCGTGGACGAAGAAGTTCACCGCTGCGGCCGGCGCTGCCGCTGCCGCACAAGCGGCGAACTCGATGTCATGGTACCACGGCCGCGGGCCGATCTCGAACCTCGGTGACTTTTCCCGATCGGTCGGGTCGAGTCTCAGCTCGACGATCTCGTCAGCTGCGACACCGCCGGGATCGAGCTCAGGCTCGGGTGGCGGCGGCTCATCGGGCGGCGGCGGCGGCGGTGGTGGCGGTGGCGGAAGATAGGCCCGAATGAATCTTCAGCGTGCTCACCGGAGTAGTGTCATTGACTCGACACTCTTCTCCCAATGACCAGCATCGAAACGAGAAGCATGGGCCAGACGCTGAAGGCACAGGCAACCGTGCTCGGCGGCGCCGTTGCGCTGATGTGGGTTGTCTTTTTCGCGACCATCGCCACGGGTGGCGCGCTCCTCTCGCTCGGGATCATTCCGCGAACTCTCATCGGGCTGCGCGGAATCATCTTCGCGCCGTTTCTACATGGCAGCTTCGCTCACCTTCTGGCGAACAGCATTCCATTCGCGATGATGGGCTGGTTCGTGATGCTCCGTGACTCGCGGCATTTCATTTCCGTGACTGCCGCTGCGATGCTTGGGTCCGGGCTGCTTGCCTGGACGCTCGGCGCTCCCGGTTCCGTTCATGTGGGCGCGAGCGGCGTGATATTCGGATATCTCGGATTTCTCATGCTCAGCGGATGGTACGCGCGCAGTGTCGCGAGCATCCTGCTCAGCGTCCTCGTGACGGTGATGTGGGGCGGCCTGATCTTCGGCGTGCTTCCCGGGCAGATGGGGATATCCTGGCAGGCACACCTTGGCGGCTTCATCGGGGGAGCTCTCGCGGCTCGATCGTATCGGGCCCTTCCAAGCGTGGTTCCATAACACAAACCCAGACGGTGGCGGGTTCTGGGTTACCAGTCGTCCAGTCGTGGGTTATGGGTTTAAACCGGATAACTCAAAACCCGACGACCGGTCACCCACAACTCGCCACCGTCTGGGTTTGATTGATGGGCATGCAATCCGTGTTACTGTTCAGGTGAATGCCCCTACGCGCCCGACCGGTAGTTCAAGTCTCAAACTTCAGAAAGACCTACGGGAAATTCGTCGCGGTCGATGACGTTTCATTCGACGTCTACGACGGCGAGATCTTTGGACTGATCGGTCCCAACGGCGCGGGCAAAACTACAACACTGGAGTGCGTGGAAGGACTGCGCATTCCCGACAGCGGGCGGATCTCGGTCCTCGGCCTCGATCCCTTCCGCGACGTTCACATGCTTCAACAGCGCGTTGGTGTTCAGCTCCAGGAGGCGCAGCTGCAGAAGCGAATCAAGGTGAAGGAAGCGGTGCATCTCTGGGCCGAGCTTTACGACAAGCCCGTGTCCGACGGGGAGAGGCTGCTCGAGCAGCTTGGCCTCTCCGAAAAGAGAAACGCGTGGTTCATGACATTGTCGGGCGGGCAGAAGCAGCGGCTCTTCATCGCGCTCGCGCTGATCAACGATCCCGAGGTTGTTTTTCTCGATGAGCTCACGACCGGTCTCGATCCTCAGTCGCGCCGCGCCATCTGGGAGCTGATTCGCGGAATTCGCGAGCGCGGGAAGACGGTTTTTCTGACGACGCACCTCATGGAGGAAGCGGAGCGCCTTTGCGACCGCGTCGCGATCATCGAGCACGGACGCATTGTGGACATGGATTCACCCGAGGCACTCATACGCCGCCACTGTCCGGAGCGCGCAGTAATTCTCTCGACCGATGATCCGACCGCGGAGTCGAAGTTCAGCTCGATCGAGAGCGTCGATTCGGTGACGTCGAAGGACGGAAGAATCACGATCAGCGGCAAGGGCGACGATCTCTTCACTGAAGTCATCCGCTGCATCTCGGAAAGCGGAATGACGGTGAATGATTTCCGGACTGTGCTCCCGACCCTGGAGGATGTGTTTCTCCGGGTGACGGGCCACTCGATTCGCGACTAGATAATGCTTCGCGGCCTGCTGCGCCTGACCTGGATCGAGATCAAGGTGTTCTTCCGCGAGCCGCTCGGCGCGATTGGAACGGTTGTCATGCCGGTGCTCGTCTTCGTGCTGCTTGGGCGGCTCGGCACCGGCATGGCGCCCGAAAGCCGGTTTGCCTCGAGCAGCGCGTTCAAGGTGGACGTACCCGTATTTGCCGCGATTCTCATCTCGCTCAACGCGGTGCTCTCGCTCGTGGCGATCATCGCGATCTATCGGGAGGGGGGAATTCTCAAGCGCCTGCGCGCCACTCCGCTTCGCGCGACAACGATACTCACCGCTCACGTGCTCGTGAAGCTGCTCTTCACAGCCGCGACGCTTGCGCTCACCATCCTTGCGGGGCAACGGTACTACCCGATTGGCGCCGACGTCCCGCTGTTTTCATTCGGCGTCGCGCTCATCATTTCGACCTGGAGCATTCTCGCCGTCGGATTCGTAATCGCGAGCATCGTTCCGACTGCGCGATTTGCCCAGCCGGTTGGCGCGCTCGTGCTCTATCCGATGCTCGGCCTCTCCGGCCTGTTCGTTCCGCAGAACGCGATGTCACCCACGCTCCAGAACATCTCGAGCGTTCTGCCGCTCACCTATTCCGTCTCGCTTCTCCGCGGAATCTGGAAGGGTGACGCGTGGTCGGCGCACATGGGCGACGTCGGTGCACTCGTCCTGGTGTTCCTCATCTGCGTGGCTGTGTCATCCCGAGTATTCAGGTGGGAGTGACGCGCTCAGCTTGCGTCAGGTGAGGACGCGCTAGCAGAATATCCGGGCTGCAACACCCCCACCGGTAGATACAATGCGCTCAACAATGTCCATGACGCTCGCCAGCTTCGGCGTCGTCTTTCTTTCATTCGGAGCCGTGATCCTCGTGATCGGATTCCTCGGCCTCCAGTTCGGAGCTCGCCCATCCCTCGGCAGGCCGGGCATTCTGGGGCTTGGGTTCCTCCTGCTCGGCGCAGTTCTCTTCGGGGCGGGATGGAGGGGAAAGCGCACATGATCGGAGTGGCGAGACGAGCATCGGTAGCGCTTGCGGGAATCGCCTGCATTGCCGGCGCGCTCGAGGCGCAGGTCGCGGCGAACCCGGATTCAAAGACGCTTGCGCCGAGCCTTACCGCGCTCGTCGGCCGGCCAACGAGCGAGCTCGCGGCCGTCGTCACCCGGTTCTCGAGCGATGCGAACTCCATCTCGCGCCGGTACGACGCCAACAATTCGCCGGATCAGCGCTCACGCACGCGTGAGTTCCATCTCGAGTGGAGCAGGCGTCTCGCCGAGATCGACTTCGACCGGCTGAGCCACGAAGGGAAGGTAGACTACGTGCTTCTCAACAAGGAGATCAAGCACGAGCTGATGCTGCTCGACCGGCAGGAAACGCAGCGAGGCGAAACTCTCGCGCTGCTGCCTTTTGCCGACAGGCTGCTCGCGCTCCAGGACATGAGGCGCGACCTTCGAACTGTCGACCCCCGCGCTGCCTCGACTGCGCTCGCAGCGGCGACAAGGGAAGCAGACAGTCTTCGCATGCTGATCGAGTCGCCGCCTCGAGCCGAGGACACGCCGCGCAGATCAGGAGCTGCGCGAGCGGCTGCACCGAGAGTGACGCGAACGGTCGCCAATCGCGCCGCTAACAGGATCGACGAGATCCGCCGCGTGACGACGAGCTGGTATCGTTACTACGACGGATACGACCCGATCTTCAGCTGGTGGATGAAGGACCCGTACAAGAAGCTCGACGATGCGCTGACGAAGTACGCGCGCACGCTGCGGGAAAAAGTCGTGGGATTCAAGTCGAGCGAAGGCCAGCTCCAGGCGAACACGGGACCGATCGTCGGCGATCCGATAGGGCGTAAGGGGCTCGACGAAGAGCTGGTGTACGAGATGATTCCGTACACGCCCGAGGAGCTGGTGAGGATCGCGGAGCGCGAGTACGCCTTCAGCCTGAGCGAGATGAAGAAGGCGTCGCGCGAGATGGGCTTCGGCGACAACTGGAAAGCGGCGATGGAGAAGGTGAAGAACACCTATGTCGAGCCGGGCAAGCAGGTCGACCTGATTCGCGATCTCGCGCGCGAGGCGGAGGCGTTCTTCGACAGGCACGACTGGATCACGATCCCCGCGCTTGCGCGCGAAGACTGGCGAATGGAGATGATGAGCCCCGAGCGCCAGCGGGTTGCCCCGTTCTTCCTCGGCGGCGAGTCGATCATCGTGTCATATCCGACCGCTGACATGACCGAGGAAGAGAAGCTGATGAGCCTGCGCGGAAACAATCCGCACTTCTCACGCGCGGTCGTGTTTCACGAGCTCAATCCGGGACACCACCTGCAGGGCTTCATGGCGGCGCGGTACAATCCGCACCGCGAGCTGTTCCGCACTCCATTCTGGCATGAAGGCCAGGCGCTGTACTGGGAGATGTTCCTCTGGGATCACGGATTTCAGGTGAAGCCCGAAGATCGCATCGGCGCTCTTTTCTGGAGGATGCACAGGAGCGCGCGAATCATCTTCTCGCTCAACTTCCATCTCGGGAAGATGAGCCCCGAGCAGGCAGTGCAATTCCTCGTCGACACCGTGAACTTCGAGCGCGCCAACGCGGAAGGCGAGGTGAGGCGCTCATTCGCCGGCGATTATTCTCCGCTGTATCAGATGGCATACATGATGGGCGGGCTCCAGATGCGCGCGTTGCACAAGGAGCTCGTCGACAGCGGGAAGATGACCGAGCGCGCATTTCACGACGCGGTGATGCAGGGCGGTCCGATGCCCATCGCGATGGTGCGGGCGCGACTCACGAATCTCGGCATGACACGCGATGGTCCAGCGCCGTGGAAGTTCGCCGATCAGCTTCCCCCGCCGATTCCGATTCCGCCCCGCGCCGCTCGATGACTAGCTACCATCTGATCACGCTGAAGAGATTCGAGTAGTCGTCGGTCCACATCGAGCTGGCGTTTGCTCCGTTGAGCGGCCGCCAGCGCTTGTCATTGAGGAGCGGAGTGAGCTGATCGCGCCGCTTTGCAATCGCAACCCAGTCTGATCCGTACTCGTAATCCGTGTTCTGCCTCGAGTCCGGCGGGTCGTGATTGCGAATCAACGCAACGAGCCCGGCGTCGGAAGTCACCGACGCGACAACCCGCTCGAGAGTCAGTCGACGGTTGCTGATGTGAAGCAGCAACAGGCCATCGTCGCGGATCGACCGCATGTAGAGTGCGAGCGCCTCGCGCGTCAGCAGGTGCACCGGGATTGCGTCGGAGCTGAACGCATCCAGGATGAGGAGAGAGAATTCACCCGGCCGCTCGCGCGCCAATGTCAGTCTCGCGTCGCCAAGCACGATGCGTGGCCTGACAGGACATGCCGAGAGAAAAGTGAAGAGCCGCGGGTTCCGGGCGATGTCCTCAACCAGTGGATCTATCTCGAAGAATGTCCACTCCTCGCCTGTACGCGAATAGCAGAGCAGCGAGCCGGCTCCAAGTCCCACCACTCCCACCTTTCGGAGTGAGTCGGTAACTCCGAGGGAATCAAGAACCTGCCCAACCGGTCCCCGTCGGTGAAAGTATGTGAGCGGCTCGAGAGGTCTGTTGAGGAACTGGGCGCCATGGATTGTCGACCCGTGATACAGGACGTTCGACGGACCGGCGTGCCTCATCACGCGATATATCCCGAAGAATGACCGGTCGGCGAAAATTGGCTCCTGCAGGCGCCGGGTGAACATGGCGGCAATCGCGAGCGCGGCGATGGCCAACCCGAAACGCAACGGCGTCTTCCACAGGAAGAGAATGACAGCAGCGGCTAATGCCGTCACTATCCATTTCAGCTGTGTCCCGAGAATGGCGATCTCGCCAACGTGAGGCTTCGCCATCTGAACCAGGAGAAGCGCCGGCAGAACTGCGACGACAATCGGCACTACGTGAGGACTTTTCTTCAACGACGGCCTCAGGAAGCACGCCAGTACGAGCATCATCGTATAGTCGCGCGACGAGTTGAAGACGAGAGGCACGATGAGCGCCGTGAATGCTCCCCCGAGAGCGCCGCCGAGAGCGAGCCAGAGGTAATACTCGGTGAGGCGGGCAGCGGCGGGGCGCGTAGCAGCGAGCTCCCCGTGAAGGACAAGAGTCGTAAGAACGAAAACGCCGAGGTATAACGCGTATCCGAGGCGAAATCCAAGACCCAGCTGCCAGAAAACCACGAGGCCCTGCACCGTCATGAGCACCGCGTGAGCGAACGCCGCCGGCACACTCAGTTTCTCTCCACCGCGCGCAAACACAATTACGAACGTGAGGAGATAGAGCGACAGCGGGATGACCCAGAGAAGGGGAGTCGCCGCGATGTCCGTGCTGAGAAACGTGGTCACGCCGAGCAGAAGACTCGACGGAACGAATGCCAGCGCAACCCATCTCAGTCTCGTCGGCCAGGCAAGTGGCGGCGCAGTTTCCGCCGAAGCGGCAGGGGCGGACGCCGAAATCCTTTTCCACGCGGTTGCGCCGGACAGTACGATGAGAGCGATAGCGACGAGGTAGACGACAGTCCAGAGCCGCGACTGCTGCCCGAGTCTCAGATTCGGCTCGAGCAGGAGAGGAAACGCGAGCAGTCCCAGAAAACTTCCCGCGTTGCTCGCCGCATACAGCACATATGGATTCTGGACGGGCTGATCGAGACTTGCGAGCCACCGCTGAAGGAGCGGCGCGGTCGCCGACAGCACGAGGAATGGAGCGCCGACGGATGCGCTCAGCGCAAGAACGAGCCAGAGAACCACATTCCCCGAGCCAGGTGGCGACCACCCTGATGGAATCGCAACCGGCAACGCTATCGTGCATGCGAGAAGCAGCGCGACATGCACCATGATCTGCTTTCGCGGAGCGAGATACCGCGAGCTGGCGTGGGCGTAGAGGTAGCCGAGAAGGAGAAGCGTCTGGAAATACATTAGACACGTATTCCAGACGGCGGGCGCGCCGCCGAGCAGCGGAAGAACCAGCCGCGCGAAAAGCGGCTCGACCCAGAAAAGCAGGAATGCAGAGGTCAGCGCGGATAGCGCGAAAATCACGAGCACGTCCAATCCCTTTCTCGAGTGCGGAAAATCTACTAACAACCAGGGACTGAGGCGTGTGTCATTCGTGCGCGAGTCGTGCGTCAGTTTGATCCGCTGACTCTTTGAAAGCGATTGCTGACCCAGGATTGAGGATCTGCGAGGGTTAAGGACGGAGGACCTTGC
>DASWQD010000343.1:0-4811 GCA_036398255.1 Gemmatimonadaceae bacterium
ACCTGGATTCGGCTCGCGGCGACTCCTTCTTCGATCGGGGACTCTCGGCGCCATCGTACACCCGACCACCGGAATTTCGCGGGCTGACGGTGCCGGAGGTGCTCCTGTCCGGAGATCACGCCCGCATCGCTCGGTGGCGGATCGAGGAAGGCGAACGGCTGACTAGAAAGCGGAACAACTAGCTCTACGAGCGCGCAGCCTCCCTGCCTGTGGAGCTCGCGTCGGAAGTTTCGATTGACTTCGACTGGGGATGAGATACCCTGTGGCACCGCGTAGTTGGCTCATCCCCTCCGGAAAATCGAATGAAACACAGCGTCTGCTGGTCCGCTTTGGCCCTCGTGTCGCTGTGCGGGTGCACTCCCAGCGAGTCGCCCCCAACACTCGAAGCGGCCACTCTCGTCGCAGGCAAGGCAGACTCGACAGATGCCGATGCGAGCGCGCGCGCCGCCGCGATCGCGCACCTTTTCGCTGACGCCGACTGGACATCCCAATGTCCCAACGACACCACATGCGTCTACGTGCAGACATTCGGCTGGGGCGCGACGCGGGAGATAACTCTTCAAGTGTCTCCGAACCGGAAATACGCTCGGAGATCGCGCGACATCCCGGCGGCGACAGGCCGGGCGCCGATCTATGATTTCAAGTACGCTTCGGATTTCGACGCCGATCCTGCGACGTTGAGTCTCAACTACTACGTGTCGAAGGAAGGGCTGCCGCCAGTGAACCCGAGGGCAGCGCAAATCGACGCAGTCAGTGGCGACCGTAGAACCCCTCGAGTGGCCCGATTTGCGTCATCAACCCGTGAAGCGGATTCGCGCAATCGCCACGCAAGGTTGGCGGCAGCGATGGCGACCGAAGGCGCGGGGATCAACTGGACCGAGGTCGGGAAGAAGGGCACAGATGCAGCTATCGGGGCGGCCGTCGAAAAGGGCGGCGATATGGGTCTCAAGGGCATGGGAAAGCTCGGAACCATCTACTCCGTTGCCTCTGTCGTGAATGACATCGGTGCCGCTGCCGATCTTGGCTCGCAAAACACCAAGTGGCTGGCTGAACTCGACGCGCTCGAGAAGTGTGCGGCCAACCCGAGCAACCAGCTTACGCGGAAAGATCCGAACTATTCATCGCGTACCGTAAGAATGATCCAGAAGTCACGCAGCGAGCTGAAGGAGGTGAACGCGGTTCGGTATCTCAACCAGATGACTGAGAAAGGCGCCGATCTCAACAAGGTCACGGCTGTGCTCGCTATCGGGTTGAAGGCGGGTTTCGCATGGAGTGAGCAGACCCTCGCCGACTACAGCGAGAACACCATCATGCGCGAGGCGAGGGTGGCTGTCGTTCGCTGCGACGATGCGGCCGATGCGAAAGGCAACATGAGCTACATCTATGACTGCACGATGGGCAACACCCATGAGCTCACTACCGTCGAAGCAAGCGTCACCTGGGAGTGGAAGGTCGGAGTCCTTTACCTCCCGAAGGGCAGCTACAAATTCAAGCATGTGCGAACGGTCGGCGGCCAATGCGTCGAGACAAAGACGGCCCAGGGGAGGCTGGAGGGCACTGGCAATCTGGCCGTTTTCAATAATCGGGAAATCGAGAGGGAGAAAGGGTTCGGCTATGAGGGACGGTTCGTGAACTTCCCGATGCAGGTGACGACCACTAACACGTGCGGGGAAAAAGAGTATAGGAACTACACGGCGGCCGCGGACTTCAATGGCTTGCCGGTATTCCGAGGCACACCGAGCGCCGGCGGCCAGCTCAAGGGGTCGACGCCGGGTCAAAGCTGTGCCGGCCGTCCCGGCGCGACTCTAACATGGGATTTTGCGATACCCCCCGCCAAATAGAAGTGCGAGGAGTGCGGAGACGTTCGTGTGCGATTAGGGGTGCGTAGTCAGGAACTGGCATTAGCCCCATTTTACGGTTAATTTTGGTGTCTTCCCCAATTATTTGACCTCTTGCCGGGCTGACCTAACCTTCGCCCCGAGCTTTATATGCATCCATTTATCGAAACCCAGAAAGAGTGGCTCCGCGGCGACCTGCCGCCCTTCCGCGCCGGTGACACGGTCCGCGTGAATGTCCGCGTGAAAGAAGGTGACAAGGAGCGCCTCCAGGCGTTCGAAGGTGTGTGCATTGCGCGTCGCGGCTCGGGGATCAGCGAAACCTTCACCGTCCGCAAGATCTCGAGCGGCATCGGTGTCGAGCGCATTTTCCCCGTGCACAGCCCGATGATCGCCGGCATCACTGTCGTGCGCCGTGGCCGCGTGCGCCGCGCCAAGCTCTACTACCTCCGTCACCTCACCGGAAAGGCAACGCGCATCAAGGAGCGCAAGACGCGCGTGCAGGTTCCGGGCGCCGAGGCGTAAGAGCTCCACCGGCAGCAAGGGCGTGGCTGAGGAAGCCTCGAAAGGGCCAGCAGCAAGAGGCCGCGCCCCCTATCGCCTGAAACGCTGGACCCACATCGAGCGGGACCTGCGCATCGAGCGCGGGCCGCTGCTCGCCGGCGTCGATGAAGTCGGCCGCGGTCCCATCGCCGGCCCCGTAGTGGCCTGCGCCGTCATCATGCCGCCCGACATGCGCGCCATCAGGGGCGTCGACGACTCGAAAGCCCTCACTGCGCAGGAACGACAGAAGCTCGTCGGACGCATCCAGGAGCGTGCGGTAGCTTGGGCTCTCGGTGCCGCATCGGTTCGTGAGATCGAGCGATTCAACATCTACCAGGCGAGCGTTCTCGCGATGCGCCGCGCACTCGGCCGGCTTTCTGTCCAGCCGAATCACGTGATCATCGACGGAAAAGCGATGAGAACGCTGCCGATTCCCCATACGGCGATCGTGCACGGCGATGCGCGCTGCTTCTCCATTGCCTGCGCATCAATAGTCGCAAAGGTCACCCGCGACAGGCTCATGGCGCGTCTCGCCCTGCGCTATCCCGCGTACACGTGGGAGCGGAACGTCGGCTACACCACGCGAGCGCACATTCGCGGACTCGACGCCGCGGGAATAACGCCTCACCATCGCCGAAGTTTTTTTCGAGTGAGCCAGCTCTGTCTGGGGTTGGACGAGACACAGAGTTTTTCGGAGGCGCTGAGCGCAGAGACCGATATCTCCGAGATGGAAATCCTGTCGTGAGCTCCGAGCCACTCGTTGGCGTGATCATGGGATCCAGGTCTGACTGGGAGACAATGCGACACGCCGTCGAGACTCTCGATGCGCTCGGAGTTCCGAACGAGACGAAAGTCGTGTCGGCGCACCGAACGCCGGACCTGCTGTTCGAGTACGCGAGCTCGGCACAGTCGCGCGGCCTGCGCGTGATCATCGCCGGCGCGGGTGGCGCAGCACATCTGCCGGGGATGGTTTCCGCAAAGACGGTCGTGCCGGTCCTGGGAGTTCCCGTCGAGTCGAAGGCCCTTCAGGGAATCGATTCGCTTCTCTCGATCGTGCAGATGCCCGCGGGAATTCCGGTCGGGACACTCGCGATCGGAAAAGCCGGCGCAATCAACGCCGCCCTTCTCGCGACGGCAATTCTCGCGACCACCGACGAGGAGCTGCGAAAAAACCTCGAGACTTTCCGTGAAACGCAGACACAAGCCGTTCTGGACCAACCCGATCCCGCCGTAACCGGGTGATAGTCGGCGTACTGGGCGCCGGGCAGCTCGGCCAGATGCTCGCGCTCGCGGGACGAAGACTCGGACTTCAGTTCCGGTTCCTGTCACCGGATTCCGCGGCTCCGGTCGGGAAATTCTCGGAGCTCATCGTTGCGGACTACGCGAACGAGGCGGCTCTCGCGCATTTTGTCGAAGGCCTCGACGTCGCGACGTACGAGTTCGAGAGCATTCCCGCCGAATCCGTTCGATTCGTCGCCGCTAAGGTGCCGACGTTTCCGGCGCCGGCCGCCCTCGAGACAGCACAGGACCGCGCGAACGAGAAGGAATGCTTCGAGAGACTCTCGATACCGACTGCGCCGTTTGCTGTCGTGGAGGCAATGCGCGAGGTGCGCGATGCGATCGAGCACGTCGGACTTCCCGCGGTCATCAAGTCACGCAAGCTGGGTTACGACGGAAAGGGGCAGGCGGTAATCCGGACGCGCGACGAGATCGGCGGAGCCTGGGTGAAGATCTCGGGAGTGCCGTCGATTGTGGAATCGATGGTGAAGTTCACGCGCGAGCTTTCGATTCTCGCCGTGAGATCGCGCACTGGCGAAATGGCCTTCTATCCGCTCGTGGAAAACCACCACAGCGAAGGCATACTGCGCTTCTCGCTCGCCCCGGCGCCGAATGTGGCGCCAGAGATCCAGACCAGGGCAGAGGAATACGCGACGAGAGTCATGCAGCACCTGGAGTACGTCGGCGTGCTGGCGATCGAATTTTTCGAGACGCCGAGCGGTCTAATCGCAAACGAGATGGCGCCGCGCGTTCACAACACGGGACACTGGACCATCGAAGGCGCCGACACGAGCCAGTTCGAGAACCACCTGCGCGCGATCACCGGATTGCCGCTTGGCTCGACGGACATGGGGGGCGCCGCCGGAATGGTCAACGTGATTGGAATCGAGCCGGATATTGCGCGGCTCCGGGAACTTCAGGACGTTCATGTGCATATGTATGGGAAGACGCCGGCTCCGCGTCGCAAGCTGGGGCATATTACGGTGACGGCTGACGATCTCGACGGTGTACGGAATGGAGTGGCGCGCCTGCGCAACGTGCTGGCGCGCTGAAAACCGGGAGGCAGCGATGAAAGGATTCGTATTTGCGGCCGCGATTGCGATTCTTGCTTCAGGCTGCGCGACAGCGCCCGGCATGAGACCGGTAATCCACGTG
>DASWQD010000344.1:0-4236 GCA_036398255.1 Gemmatimonadaceae bacterium
CGGGCGCCCTGTCAAGCGTCCGTTGGCTGTCAGGCTACAATCCGGCCCCTCAGTCGCGCGAGGCGGCGGCGTACTGATCCATCCATGACCGTGTCTCCGATCTTCACGATCACGCCTCCGAGGATTGCGGGATTCACCTTCGTATGGGGAACCACCGTCTTGCCGATGACGCGCGACAGCTGCTCGGCAATTCGCGTTTCGTCAGCCGCGCTCGTCTCGCGCGCGACGGTGACGTTCGCGTGAACGCGGTCTTCGTGAATGTCGAGAAGCTTGTCGTACTCTGCCGAGATCTCGGGAATCAGCATCTGCCGGCGCTTTCTCACGAGAGTCTGGAGAAAGCGGAGGAAGTGACGGGGCACGCGATCGCCGAAGGCCTGGAACAGAACCTCGTTCTTCTGGGCTGCGCTGATTTTTGGCGACTCGAGGAAATGCTGCACCGTAAGGTCGGCGACGACTCCGTTAGCGACGTCGCGCATCAGCTTGCCCCATCCCGATGGGTCCTCGGCACGCCGAGCGAGCTCGATCAGCGCCTCAGCGTAGTTCTTCGCGATCGTTGTGTCGCGCATCAGCGGCTCGTGCTGCCGGCGGGAATCGACGAGAGGAAGCTCTCGACGATCTGTCGGTTCGACGCATCGTCGAGGTTCTTCTCGATGACCTTGCTTGCGCCGGCGATCGCGAGATCCACCGCTTCGCGGCGGAGGTCGGCGATTGCGCGCACCTTCTCCGCCTCGATCTCACGGCGGGCGCGCTCCAGCATCTCCTGCTGCTGGCCGCGAGTCTCCTCGACCATCTCGGCGCGGATCTTCTCGCCGATCTGGCGGCCTTCGACGATCATCTTCTGCGCTTCCGCCCGCGCGCCTTCGATCTGCGCCTGGTGCTCGGCGAGGAGCTTGGCAGCGGCTTCGCGATCTGCCTTCGCTCCGGCGATTGCGTCTTCGAGCGCTTTCTCGCGCTCCTCGACCGCCTTGGTGATCGGCTTGAAAGCGAACTTCGAGAGGATGTACGCGAGGATGACGAATATGATCAGCGTCCAGAACATGAGCCCGCCTGACGGCGAGAGAAGCCCCGGCTTTACTGCTTCGGCGCCCTCGGCGGCGGCAGCCCCGTGTTCCTGGAGAAGCATTAAGAATGGAAAGGTCGTCATGATGATTTACTCGTTGAAGTGTCCACGCTGACTGCGTTCTGTCTGCCCGCAGTCAGCGTGTGTCTTGCTGTTACTAGAACTTGCCCTGGATCAGGAACGACACGACGATTGCGAACAACGCGGCTCCTTCGATGAGCGCGGCGAAGATGATTGCGCCCGTCTGGATGCGGCCGGCCATTTCAGGCTGGCGCGCCATACCGTCCATCGCCTGTCCGGCGAGGCGGCCGATACCGATGCCGGCGCCGATAACTGCGACACCCGCACCGATGCCTGCGCCGAGCTGTGCCCATGCTGCCGAGTACTCGGCGTTGTATACAGCGGCTTGAAGAAGAGGAAAGAGTGACATTGTATTGCTCCGAAAATCCTTTGGTCGTAATTGGCGGAGATTGCGCCGCCATTCGCTATCCGTCGGCGAGACCCGGAAGTCTCAACGGAATTCCCCGGTCACTCGACCGGGTACAAACAACAACTGCTAGTGCGCGCCCTCGCGAATCAGTCCGATGAAGACCGACGCCAGCAGTGCAAACACGTACGCCTGCAAGAATGCGATGAACACTTCGAGCACCATGATCGCGAGCGCCATCACGAGCGGGAGCGGGGCGATCACGTAGCTGCCGAAGGTGAAGATGAGACCGATGAGCGCGAGCACCACGATGTGTCCTGCGGTCATGTTCGCGAAGAGTCGGATCGCCAGTGCGAACGGCTTCGTGAATTTCCCGATGATCTCGATCGGAGTCATGAGCGGCGTGAGCAGCGCGTTCATCACCACCGGCTGGCCGCTCGGCCAGTAGACGATCGTCTTGATGTAGCCTTTGCCAAGCGTGCGGATTCCGGCGAGCTCCACCATGACGAAGGTGACGATCGCGAGCGTCGCAGTCACGGAGATGTTGCCGGTGGCCGTCGAGCCGTATGGGATCAGTCCGAGCAGGTTGGCGAAGAGAATGAAGAAGAAGAGCGAGAGGATGAACGGCGCGTATTTCTCGCCGTGGTGTCCGACGTTGGGAAGGACGACTTCCTGGCGGATGTAGAGGACGAGCGCTTCGATTCCGTTCGCAAATCCCTTCGGCTGTCCGCGCGTCAGGTGCTGGCGCTTGTGTGCGCGCGCCGCCGTGAGGAGCGTGATGAGGCAAAGTGACGCGGCGACCAGAAGCATCACGACGTGCTTGGTCGGCGAGAGGTCGAGCGTCACGGGGCCGAGGTGAATCGGTGCCCAGTGCGGAAGCTCGACGTGGCAGGCGAAGCCCGGCTCGAGGCACGGATACTCGAGGTGGTGCGAGTCCGTGATGTGCGGGGTGATGATGTCCTGGCTAGCGGGCATATGAGATCAGAAAGGATTCGAGCAGCATCGATGCGAAGAGAAACACGGCGAAGCTTGTCAGTGCTGCCGCGAGCGGCAGTTGGAACATTCGAGCGAAGACCAGACCGTAGACGGCGAGAGTTGTTCCTCTCAGGACAATTCCCAGCATCCATCCGACGAGTGTAGCATTCCGCCGGCCAAAGAGCTGCACCATGCCGAATGCCGCCATCTGGACCACCGCCGCGAGGACGCCGGAGACGACTATGGCGTTCCGCTCGGCGGCGGAGGTGAAGCCTTGAAACATTATCCAGCCGGTGACTGCGATCAGAGCGATCAGGAGCAGGCCGAATCGCGCCATCGCCTTCATTTTTCCCCTCCGGAGTTCCGTTCCCGGCGCCGCCTTTCGTCGTCCGCTTTCTGGGCGGCGGTGATACGGCGGTACATGCTGAAGAACGCTGCTCCCCCGCCGATGAAGACGCCGATCAGGAGGAAGACTGGGCCGGTTCCGAGCTTCCGGTCGGCCCATTGTCCGAGGAGGAGGAAGAGGATGACCGCGATCGCGAACTGGAGTCCCACTCCGGCGAAGTTGCTCGGGTTGAGCTCCTTGCTGGGTTTGGGGTCGGTTTTGCGGGCCGGGTCGTCCCTCATTCCGGGTTTGAATTTAGCGGCTTGTGATATTTTTCACAAGCGATCTGCTTGACCGTGCGGGGTCGAGCGTCTCTTTCAGGAAATGGGGAAAAACCGAAGGTAGGCCGAACAAATGATCACAGTGCAAGTGACTGATTCACTTTGAGTTACGCGTTACTTCGCTATTGCACGGTCGTCTTATTGTTGATAAGTTCATCGCCGCTCCCCGGAGAAGTTTGTGATATCCCCTGAATCGCGCGCGCTGGTCGCAAAGAAGTGATGACAAATCGATTGGTAATTCCCCTGTTGTGTGCAGCATCCGTTGTAGCATTCGCGCGCGGCACCACCGGACACAAGTCCGAAGTAGCGACATCCTCCAATCACAAGCAGTCGAAGACCGCATTGAGCCCCACGTTCACCGTGAGCTCTGGCCGCACTGTCGAGTTCACTCTCGATGTGCGCAACAATACTTCGCGGATGGTCGAGCTCAGATTCCCTGACGGCAAGACGCACGATTTCTATGTGCAGGATGCGAAGGGGAAGGAAGTGTGGCGCTGGAGCAAGTCGCGGATGTTCACGCAGGGCGTGCAGGTGAAGCTGGTGAAGGCGAAGGATGTTGCGGTGTTCAGCGAGGGATGGGATTCCTCGAAGGCGCAGGGCAAGTACACCGCGGTTGCGGTGTTGCCGAGCAACAATCATCCGATCGAAGAAAGGGTGGAGTTCGAGCTGAAGTAGGCGTCGACGCTTCAGTGAATGAGGAACCCCGCGCAAGCGGGGTTTTTTGTTGTTTCCGTGTCGGATCTGGTGTCCCGGTGGAGCCGCTGACGCAAGTGTGACGGAAGCGTTCTATTTTTGCGGCATGGAGAGGACAAGCGCAGGGGAGATACGGCTGCTTTGTATCGGGGATGCGAGGATCATTACTCCGGACGGCGAGCTCGACCCGTCCGCGGAAGTCGCATTTGCTGCGGCGCTTTACCTGATCCTCGAGCGACACGAGAGAACCACCCGTAAACAGGTACAAGATATCCTTTGGCCGTTAGCCGAGCCAGCAATCGCCGGCCATCGACTGCGACAAACCATCTTCAAGCTGCGACGGCTTGGTTTTCCTGTGAGCTCCGATGGTAAGTCACGGCTTTATCTCGACGCGGCTAGAGTCTAGCCGCGTCGA
>DASWQD010000345.1:0-8202 GCA_036398255.1 Gemmatimonadaceae bacterium
CTCAAGGGACAAGGTGCGCGCGTGATCATCACCGAGATCGACCCCATCTGCGCGCTTCAGGCGGCAATGGAAGGCTATCAGGTGACGACTCTCGAGGACGTTGTCGAGACTGCCGACATCTTCATCACCGCGACGGGCAACCAGGACATCATCACGGCCAGGGACATGGCGCGGATGAAGGACAAGGCGATCGTCGGCAACATCGGTCACTTCGACAACGAGATCGACATGGCCGGCCTGAAGAAGGCGAAGGGAGTGAAGCGGATCAACATCAAGCCGCAGTACGACGAGTACGTGTTCCCCGATGGACACTCGGTGATGATTCTCGCCGAGGGCCGGCTGCTGAACCTCGGCTGCGCGACGGGGCACCCGAGCTTCGTGATGTCAGCGAGCTTCACCAACCAGGTGATGGCGCAGATCGAGCTGCACACGAACAACTCGAAGTACGAGTGCAAGGTGTACACGCTTCCCAAGCATCTCGACGAGAAGGTTGCACGGCTCCACCTCGACAAGCTCGGCGTCAGGCTCACGAAGCTTTCTTCAACGCAGGCGGATTACCTCGGAGTTCCTGTCGAGGGCCCGTACAAGTCCGATCATTACCGGTACTAGAAGCAGGGCTTAGGAGCTGCACTCCGTCGGAATGGGAGGCCGGTCTCGCACTACTCGAGCGATGACCGGTCTCCCATTTTCTTTTGCGGAAAGACAGATCGCTCGCATCGTCCCATCGAAGCCGCGCCAGTTGTCTACCTGATCACGCTCGAGAAGACCGTGGCGGCGCGCGAGCTCAGCGCGGTACCAGGTCGCGCCAAGCAGCGGGACCGTGACTGTCGTGACATCCCGACGAGTTTCCTCCACAACTTGTGCATACCAAACCGGATACGTGTCGTTGTCGCCGTACGCAAATACAACGGCCTTTGGTGGAGCAGGAATCAGAATCCGCTGCGCGCTGTCGAGAGCGGCCCGCGAATTGGGGGACAGTGACCTCGCCGTCGCGGGGAGATTGAAAAATGCCGGAAGCACCGCGACCGCAAGCCCTGTCAGTCGGAACCGCGGTCCGAGACGAGTGAATGACTGGAGCGCGCCCGCCCCGGCCCACAGACCCCAGCATACGAAAGCGAGCGCGAAGAAATAGTCTCTCTCGCGCGCCTCATGCTTCGCACCCGCCGGCAGAAATCCGTGTCCGTATGAAGGACTCGCCTTCATGTTGAGATATGCAATCACGCCGATCGTCGCGCAGATGAAGAGCACAGTCATCACTCGCCAGCTCGCGACGTCGGCTCGCCTGTGCCACATAAATCCGATCCCGCCAAGAATCGCGTAGAAAATCGTGAGCGACGTGCGAAGCACTGAGGGCGGCGCTTCCGGATGCACACCGAATGCGACCTGCCAGTCGGCATATTCGAAGAGATTCCCGATCTGGATGTACCAGGGCGCCTGCCGCGGCAGCAGTGACACAGGTTGATACTGTTTCCGCGTGAGCACGTCCATGAACGCTGACCATGTCTCCGGATTCCCCTGGTTCACCGCGGGATCATGCCTTGCGCGAACGAGCATGAACAACACGACGGTCGCGCCGATCGCTCCGACGACGATCATTGGAAGGATCGGAATCTTCATCGAACGCCAGCCGCGGAATGCCAGAAGGAGCGCAGCCGGCGCAGCAACCAGCGCCGAAAGCTGGAGCGTCCACCCCAGCGCGAGGAGATAGACGAGCATCACCAGCCATTTGCTGTCCCTTGTTTCGTTCGCCCTGTCCGCCACAAGAAGAAACAGCGCGGACATCAGCAGCGCCGGCGCATAGACTTCCGTCTCGTTCGCGTTGAGCCAGACGCTCGCCATCAGGCCGGCGAGGATTCCACCAGCCATTCCAGCCGGCACGTTCCTCGTCCATTTCGCCATGAGCGAAGCGAATATTCCGCACGCAATCGCACTCGATACGGCAGACAACAGGTTCACTGCGTAGGCAAACCCGGTAACTGGCGCCAGTGCCCTGCCCCACACGTTGCCAACGAGGATGTAAAGCGGAGTCCCCGGTGGATGCGGAATCCCGAGCGACTTCATCGCCGCGAGAAATTCGCCGGAATCCCAGTAGGTGACGCCCGGCGCGAGTGTGAGCACGTACACTCCCAGCAGCACGAAGGCTGCTGTAAGTCCGGCTCTTCCGGGCTTCAATGCATCTGGAGAATCGACCACGCAGTCTCCAGCGCGTTCCTTGTTGCGCGAACGTTGTGGGCGCGAAAGATCATCGCTCCGCGTTCGAGCGCCATGACGTTCACTGCCGCTGAACCGCTGTCCCGGTCGTCCAGAGACGGCATCGACACCGAGTTGAGCATCGCCTCGCGAACGAACCGTTTTCTCGAGACACCCACCATGATCGGCGTATCGAATGCCTCGAACCGCCGGAGCGAGTGGAGGAGCTGAACCGAATGCTGGCTCCTCTTGGAAAACCCGAATCCAGGGTCGACGACGATCGACTTGCGATCGACGCCTGCCTCCTCGGCCAGGAGCATCTGCGAATTGAGCTCGGACATCACCTCGCGCACGACGTCGTCGTAATGCGCGTGATCGTATGTCGCCATGTCCGCGACCGTTCCGCGCGAGTGCATCAGCACGACGCCTGCACCAGTCCTTCCCGCGAGCGAAGCCATCTCCGGATCTAAGCGCATCGCCGATACGTCGTTGATGATGTTTGCCCCGGCATCGAGGGCCGCCGCAGCGACATCCGCCTTCGTCGTGTCGATCGAGATGTGCATCTCGGGCCACCGCTGTCTGAGCGCCGTGATCACCGGCACGACACGATCGGCCTCCTGGACCGCTTCCACGGGCACCGCCCCCGGCCGCGTGGATTCTCCTCCGACATCCAGGATATCAGCGCCATCCGCAATCATCTTCTCGGCGTGTGCGATCGCGGAGTCGGGCGAAAAAAAATTACCCCCGTCGCTGAAGCTGTCGGGGGTAACGTTCAGGATTCCCATCACGATGGGATGATCCATCACAATCTCCCGCGATCCCACCCGCCATTTCCGGGTTGAGCCGGCGGCGGGCAGGTCGCGAACGCGCGTCACGCCGGTTGGACCTCCGGTCCGCCGAACAGCGGCGGCTTCTCGCGCTTCGGCTGCGCCACAACACCGTCCTTCGCCGGAAGCGCGGGCGCGCTCGGCGGAGTCGAGCGCGGCGGCAGCTGCTCGCCGCGCGCCAGAGCGGCGACGTCCTCACCGGTCAGCGTCTCCCGGTCGAGAAGCGCGGCCGCAACGCGATGCAGCAGATCCATGTTCTCGGTGAGAGTCTCCTTCGCGCGATTGTACGCTTCCTTGATCACGCGCGACACTTCCGAATCCACGAGCTGCGCCGTTCGCTCCGACACTTCGCGCCGCGTCTGGAGCTCGCGGCCGAGGAAGAGCTCCTGCTCGTTGTCGCCGACGAGAATCGGGCCGATGGCGTCGGACAGTCCCCACTGGCCCACATACCGGCGAGCCAGTGACGTGGCCTGCTGGATGTCGCTCGCTGCACCGGTCGTCACGCGGTTCCGCCCGAACACCAGCTCTTCGGCAACGCGTCCGCCGTACATCCGTACGAGGTGCGCCTCGAGCTGCTCGCGTGTAATGGACACGCGATCGTCCTCCGGAAGCGTGAATGCAAGACCGAGTGCGCGACCCCGCGGAACGATCGTCACCTTGTGCAGCGGATCGTTGCCGAGAGTCTTGATCGTGCACACAGCGTGTCCGCCTTCGTGATACGCGGTGAGCTTGCGCTCCTCTTCCTTCATCACCATCGACTTTCGCTCGGCGCCAAGCATGACCTTGTCCTTGGCGTCCTCGAGGTCCTGCATGTAGACCTTGTCGTGATTGCGTCGTGCCGCGAGCAGCGCGCCTTCGTTCACGAGGTTGGCGAGATCGGCGCCCGACATCCCGGGAGTTCCGCGCGCGAGCGTGGTGATGTTCACATCGTCTGCCATCGGCTTGTTGCGGATGTGAACCTTGAGAATGCCTTCGCGTCCCCGAAGGTCAGGCGCATCCACGACACTCTGCCGGTCGACGCGGCCGGGTCGGAGAAGCGCAGGATCCAGAACGTCGGGACGGTTCGTCGCAGCGATGAGAATGACTCCATCGTTCGACTCGAAGCCGTCCATTTCCACGAGAAGCTGGTTGAGCGTCTGCTCCCGCTCATCGTGACCACCGCCCAGGCCCGCGCCGCGGTGACGGCCGACAGCGTCGATCTCGTCGATGAAGATGATGCACGGCGCGTGAGCCTTGCCCTGCTCGAAGAGATCGCGCACGCGGCTCGCGCCGACGCCGACGAACATCTCTACGAAGTCGGAGCCCGACATCGAGAAGAACGGACGACCTGCTTCACCCGCGACGGCACGAGCGAGCAACGTCTTGCCGGTCCCGGGAGGCCCGACGAGCAGCGCGCCTTTCGGCAGGCGACCGCCGAGCTTGGTGAATTTCTGCGGATCCTTCAGGAACTCGATGATCTCCTCGAGCTCCACTTTCGCTTCGTCGGCACCCGCAACGTCGGCGAACGTGACCTTCGGCGAATCGGCTGTGAGAAGCTTGGCTTTCGATTTTCCAAAGGAGAACGCCTTGGCCCCGCCAGCCTGCATCTGCCTGAGGATGAGGATCCAGATCCCGAAGATGATGATGTACGGGAGGAACATGAGGAACATGCTGCCGAACGACGGGCTTCTGTCTTCGGAAACGATCTGCACGTTCTTCGCTGTGAGCGCCGCGACTTCGTCCTCTGAATTCGAGACCGGCAGTCGGACGGTGAACTTCGTCGCAGGACGGCGGTTCACCTGAATCTTGTTGCGGAATTCTCCGATGATCGCAGTTCCGCCCTGGATTTTCACCGACGCGATGTTGTTCTGGTCCAGCTGCTCACGGTACTGCGTGTACGTGATGGTCGGGGCCGCATCGCGCGAGCCCGACGTATAAGTGAAAAGAGTGCCGGCAAGGAGGGTGATGAGGACCCAGAACGACAGGGTCTTCGAGACCTTACCCCAGTTGCGGGGACCTTTTGGCTTCTGATTGATCGGTAATGGCATCTACTGCAGGCTCGCTATGTACGGCAAATGGCGGAAATCTTCCGCGTGGTCCAGCCCATAACCCACGAGGAATTCGTGGGGCGCATCGAATCCGATGAACTTCGTTTCGTACTCGAGCTCGGTCGCAATGTGCTTGTGCAGCAACGCGCAAATTTCGAGCGAGCGTGGCGCTCTCTTTCCCAGCAGCGACATCAGACGGTTGAGCGTTCTTCCGGAGTCCACAATGTCCTCGACGAGAAGGATGTGCTTGCCTTCCAGCCGCGTCTCCGGATCGTACACCAGTCGCACGACGCCGCTCGACTCCATCGCATCGCCGTAACTCGAGGCAACGAGGAAATCCACCTGCAGCGGACGCCTGATGTGACGCACCAGATCGCTCAGAAAGATGAAGCTGCCCTTCAACAATCCAAGGACGAGCAACTCGCCGTCGGGATATGCCTCAGTGATCTCCTGGCCCATCTCGGCCACTCGCCTGGCGATTGTCTCTTCGTCGTACGCGACTCTCTTGAGTGCGCGTCCGGACAGGCGCGGATCCGCCGCGGCAGATGTTGTCACGCGATACCGATCCCGATTTCACGAGACGGCCGTGGCATCGAAAGCCGCGAATTGCGGATCATCTCGACACGGGATGAATCCCATTTTCCCAGCATCAGACAATCGCGAAACATGCGTACTTCGATACCTCCAGAGAGCTGAATCGATCCCCCGGTGTGGCCCTTCATTGTAAACTCTGCAAGACGCTGAGTTCCGCGGCGGTCCATCACCACGCCCGCCTTGGCGGCAATCGCCGGCCAGAGCGTTCTGAGTGATTCAGCATCATACCCGGCCAGGTCGGCTCTTGCAACGCGAATCGAGCCGCCCGGCGCAAGCGAAACATCGATATGGGACACGGTGTCTTCCATTTCCTCGCGCCACGCAGCTGCGAGCCGCGCAATCGTGAGGAGGCTCGACGGGAACGCCGGCCTCACTTTCGTCATCGCGGGGAGCAGATCATGTCGCACCCGATTCCTCAGATACGCGCGTGATGCGTTGGATGGATCTTCGATGTGCCTGATACGGCGGGATTGGGCGTAATATTCCAGATCGGCGCGAGTCATCTCGAGGAAAGGCCGCACGATGTCGGACTCGGCGTAGAGGCCGGCGAGCCCCCGAGGCCCGGCATCGCGGAGGATTCGCATGAATACGGTCTCGACCTGGTCGTCGAGCGTGTGCCCGGTGACGATGTGAGCGCGGAAATCACGAGCGACGGAGCGAAGGAATTTCCACCGCTCATCGCGCCATTCGTGTTCCCTGGTTCCGCGAAATTGCGCAACGCCGGTAACACAGCGGAATCCAAGGGCAGTGGCCCGCTTGTCCACCAGCCGCGACGCGCGCGAAGCATGACTACCCGTCCGATGATCGAACGTCGCGACGAGGATCGAGGTGCGTGACGCGGTGGACGATGCTGCGGCGTCGAGCAGCACCATCGAGTCGAGCCCACCGGAAACCGCGAGAACAACCCTCTCACGTCCGCTGAGAGCCGACACTGCTGCGCGAAGCACGCGAGCTTCTTCATCAGGACGGGTTCTCATTGTAGTTTAAATGTAAACCACAGCCGCACTGGAGTAATGCATGGAAACGCACGGCCCGCTGGGAACACTCTGGGTTTCACTTGGCCTGATCGGCTTCTACCTCGCCCTCATCTGGCTGAACACGCTGCTCGGGATCTTCCTCACGCCGCTGTTCATTATCCCTCAGACGTGGCTGATGGACTGGCTCAAGCGCAGGAAAGAGGGCAAAGGCCAGTCTGCGGAAACGGCGTGAGTTGACCGCCGAGCGCGCCCAGGCCGCCGAGAACACCAGCTTTTTTTGATAAAGACATTCGTCGGATCCCGTTGCGAAGTGGATCCGAATGAAAGTTGATCAGCAGACCTGTTTCTATTTCGGCGAGTTTCAGATAACTCAGAAGCTGAGCGCGCTTCTCATCCCCAAAGCCTAAGAGTCGATCAATAAACGGAATCAGCGTCGGTCGACTAATACAAACAAGAACCTGCAGTTCTCGGCGGCCTCGGCGCGCTCGGCGGTTAACCCGTTCTCTTCGAGTCTACCATTGATATAGCGTCGAGTAAAACGCCCGATTCCTCACAATCGACCTGACGTAATCCCGTGTCTCAACGAACGGGATTCTTTCGGTGAATATCTCGGGATCTGACGCGCCTGCCTTTGTGATCCAGCGAGCAACCCGCGATTCTCCCGCATTGTACGCGGCGAGCACGCGCTCGAGGTTCGATGTTCTCCGCAACAGTGCGGCAAGATGCGTTGTGCCGAGGCGGATGTTGATTGCCGGATCGTACAATGATTCATCGTCGTAGCCCGGAATGCCCTTCGATCTCGCAAGCGTTCTTCCCACCGCCGGCATCAGCTGCATCAATCCCCGCGCACCGACAGGCGAAGTCGCGCGCGGGTTGAAGTTGGATTCCTGCCGGATGAGCGACGCAACGAGTGCCGGATCGAGCCCATTCTCCTTCGAGCTCTCGATGAGCGCATCGCGCACGAGCACCGGATACACCAGCCGGTAGTTCTGCGCACTCGGTCCGACCTTCGCGACAGCCTGTCGTCCGAGCGTTATCGAGCGCGTCGACTGATCGGTGCCCGCCAGCGCGTACGCTGTGGCGACGATGCGATCGTTGCTGGAAGTCGCGTCGGCGTAGAGCCGGTCGGCTTCGAATCTCGCCTCGGTGTCCATGCCGAAATCGCGAAGGATGGTGATCCTCCGCACCGCCGCGTCGACTTCCTCGACTCTCGGGTATTTGTTTTCCATCGACGAGTCGGCGAGCAGAGGAATCTTGAGCCGCCTGGCGCTCTGCACCGAGTAGTACGAACCTCCCTCTTTCGCGATCAACGCTCGCCACCTTCGATTCGCCTGAGCGGTGTCACCCATCTGCGTCCATGCCCGGCCGCTCCAGTACGCAGCGGCGAGCGCATCATCGGCTGCGGGATACTGCGACACGACTGAATCGAGCTCGTTCGCTGACGCACGGAAATCACGGGCGATGTACGCGATGAGTCCCGCCTTGAACAGCGCGGCCGGGGCGTGCCTGGTGCGCGGAAACCTCTTCGCCAGTGAGAGATACGCGGAGCGCGACGCCGCATCCCGATTGTCATCCGTTGCGAGATCA
>DASWQD010000346.1:0-2496 GCA_036398255.1 Gemmatimonadaceae bacterium
CCATGATGCGGTCCTGCTCCGACGCACGAGCTGTGAGCATGAGGATGGGCAGTGACGCCGTAGCGGAGCTGCGGCGCAGCTCGCGGCAGATGGTGAAGCCGTCGAGGTCCGGCAGGTTCAGGTCGAGCACCAGAAAGTCGAATCCACCCTGCTGGACTCCGAGAAGACCTTCGTGTCCGTTCCCCCAGGTCGAGACGGCGTAGCCCTCCCGCTCGAGGTTCAGCCGGATCGTGAAGGAAAGATCAGCGTCGTCCTCGATGACCGCGATGCGGGCGGCGCTACGACTCATTGCCGTGCTTGATGACCTTCCCCTCGGCGAGGTAGACCACCATTTCGCAGATGTTTGTCGCCGAATCGGCAATGCGCTCGAAGTACTTTCCGATGAAGGTCAGGCGGATGGCGCGGGAAATGTTGCGCGAGTCCTCGAGCATGTACGTGAGCAGCTCGCGAAAGGATTGCTCGGTGATGCGATCCACTTCGTCGTCGCGGGCAATGACCGTCCGCGCCAGGGCGGGGTCACGCCGGACGAAGGCATCGAGCGCCTGGCGCACCATGTCCTGGGACATGCGGGCGAGACGGGGAATGTCGATCAGGGGCTTCAGCTGAGGCTCACGATTCAGCTCGATGGACCGTTCGCACACGTCGACCGCGAGATCGGCGATGCGCTCGAGCTCGGGCGTGATTTTCATCGCTGCCGCCACGAAACGCAGATCCACGGCCGCGGGCTGCATCTTCGCGATGAGTTCGATCGTGTGCTGATCGATCTCGAGCTCCATCTGGTCGATGGCATCGTCGGCAGCGATGACACGCTCCGCAATCTCCGAGTCCCGCTCCAGAAGGGCCCGGATCGACTCGTTGATGGAGTCTTCCACCATTGCTCCCATGCGGAGCAGGAGCTCCTTCAAGTGTTCAATTTCTCGATCGAAGTGGCGCAAGCACTCTCACCCAAACCTTCCCGTAATGTAGTCCTCGGTGAGCTTCTGTTTCGGGTTCATGAAGATCGTATTGGTGTCGTCGTACTCGACCAGCTTCCCGAGCATGAAGAAGGCCGTGCGGTCCGAGACGCGTGCGGCCTGCTGCATATTGTGCGTCACGATGACGATCGTGTAATTGCTCTTGAGCTCATAGACCAGCTCTTCGATCTTCTGAGTGGCGATCGGATCGAGTGCCGAGGCCGGCTCGTCCATGAGGAGCACTTCCGGATCGACGGCCAGAGCCCGCGCGATGCAGAGCCGCTGCTGCTGTCCGCCCGAAAGCGACATCGCGCTCGAATCGAGCCGGTCCTTGACTTCGTCCCACAGGGCCGCGCGCTGCAGCGACGTCTGCACGACATCGTCGAGAAGCCTTCGGTCGTTGACTCCGCCGATCCGCAGTCCGTAGGCGACGTTCTCGAAGATGGACTTCGGGAAGGGGTTGGATTTCTGAAACACCATTCCCACCTTCCGGCGAAGCGCGACGACATCGACCGCCTTCGCGTAGAGGTCCTGGTTGTCGAGCATCAGCGTCCCCCGCGCTCGCGCGCCGGGGATGATGTCGTTCATCCTGTTGATGGACCGCAGGAACGTGGACTTGCCGCAACCCGATGGCCCGATGAACGCCGTGACCTGCTTCTCCGGGATGTCGAGCGCAATGTCATGCAGGACGTGGTGATCCCCATAGTAGAAGTTGAAATCCCTGACCTGGATCTTCGGTGACGCTTCCGGCACCTCGTGGATTTTCGTGGCCATCTCTTTTGATTGCCGCTTACCGGCGGACATGTCGATTGTAGTCACGTTCATGGTCGCCTAACCGCCCGCGCGAAGCTTCGATCGCGTCCGCGCCCGGATGAGAACTCCGGTGATATTGAGCAGGAACGTCAACACCAGCAGGACGAAGACCGTTCCGTATAGCACAGGCTTGGTAGCCTCGACGTCGGGGGATTGTGTTGAAAGAATCAGAACGTGATAGCCGAGGTGCATGAACTGGCTCGAGAGCGCTTCGGGGAGGAACGGCAGATAGTAGGCGGCTCCGGTGAAAAGGAGCGGCGCCACCTCTCCCGCTCCGCGTGAGATCGACAGAATGGCCCCCGTCAGAATTCCGGGAAGTGCTCCAGGCAACACGATTCTGCGGATCGTCTCCCACCGCGTGGCCCCGAGCGCGATCGACGCGGCCCGTAGCTCTGGTGGAACCGTTCGCAGTGCTTCCTCCGTTGCCACGATGACCGTCGGCAGCGTCAGCAATGCCAGAGTCAGTGCGGCCCACAACAGGTTGCCCTGGCCCCACAGGATCTGGCCTGGCGGCTGCGTAGCAGCATCCATTGCCCGTCCCACGAACTGAATGAAGAAGCCGAGACCAAAAAGACCGAATACGATCGACGGAACACCGGCAAGATTGGCCACGGCGCTCCGCGTCACCTTCGCCAGGAGGGACAGAAGCACTGTACCGAAAAGCTTCCGCTTATCCGGGCCCTCCGCGGATCGAAACCTCTTCCACGCCTGCTTCGGTTTTTCCGGCGGC
>DASWQD010000347.1:0-2945 GCA_036398255.1 Gemmatimonadaceae bacterium
GCGATAGTAGCGGGCCGACTCTTCGGCCCTGGTGAGGTGCGCCTCGAGAAACTGGTAGCGGCCGTCGATCAGGCCAATCGTCTCGAGCAGATCGAAACTCTCGTCCGGCTCGGACAGGAACGCGGCCTTGAGCAGCGCCTCGTCGTATTCGCCGTGTACTGTGGAATCCCACATGATCGCACCGCCGACACCGAATGTCGCGCGACCGGTGCGGTTGTCTATCACCATCGTGCGGATTGCGACGTTGAGAATGAAATCTCCGCCGGGCCTGAGATATCCGATGGTGCCCGTGTACAGGCCTCGCGGATTGGGCTCGATCTCACGGATGATGGACATGCTGCTGTACTTGGGGGTGCCGGTGATCGATCCACATGGGAAGAGCGCGCGCATTATCGGAACGAGGCCCTGATCGGGGTCCACTTCGCCGACGACCGTCGAGCTCATTTGCAGAACCCGTCCGTACGGCTCGACCTTGAAAAGCTCCGGCACTTTCACCGTGCCGAGTCTGGCCACTCTCGACAAGTCGTTGCGGAGGAGGTCGACGATCATGACGTTCTCGGCGCGGTCTTTCACCGAAGTTCGGAGCTGTTCGGCTCGCGCTGCGTCCTCCCGGAGCCATCTTCCACGCCTCGCGGTGCCTTTCATGGGACGCGTGATGAGCGTGTCCCCGGTTCGTTCGATGAACAGCTCTGGTGAAAACGAGAGCACCGTGTGGTCCGCGATCGCGAGATACGCTGAGTAGCCCGCCAGCTGTCGCTTCCCGAACTCCTTGTAGCAGGTCCACGGATCTCCCGTGAATTCGGCTTCGAGCGGAAACGTGTAGTTCACCTGGTAGGTGTCGCCTTTTTCTATGCGATTCCTGATGAGCGCGACGGAATCCGCATATTCGCGCGGAGAAACGAGCGGTCGCCACGGCGAGATGGCGAACGGCTCATCCGGTGCCGGCTCCCGAGCGATGGACGGAGAGTCGAAAACGGCTGCCCATGCGAGCGGGAATGTGCCGGGCTCGCGCGCGACGCAGCATTCGTCGAAGGCGGGTGCCGCATCGTAGCTGACCGCAAGCGCGACCCAGCTTGTCCTGCTCTCGCGCTCGGCTTCGCGCAGAAGCGGAATCACTTCGTCGAGCCTGCGTGCGACGTGGACAGCGCGCGGCGAGATGAGGGAAACGTCCCAACCTCGACCGTCCGCGCCGAACGACCCGAAGTGCGCGGTGGGAAGCGCGGCTTTGTTCGTCAACCTGGAGGTGTACCCAAAAAAGAAAGGCAACGAAGACCGATCGTTGCCCTCATCGACTGACTACGCGCCCGAAGGGACTCGAACCCCTAACCTTCTGATCCGTAGTCAGATGCTCTATCCAATTGAGCTACGGGCGCCCATTACGAATTGCGAACCAGGGAATGGGCGGTACAAGACTCGAACTTGTGACCTCCACGATGTCAACGTGGCGCTCTAACCAACTGAGCTAACCGCCCAACTCATCCTGCCGGCGGTCACTTCAAACCACCGTACTGAAGCGGGAACCGGGACTCGAACCCGCGACCCCAACCTTGGCAAGGTTGTGCTCTACCAACTGAGCTATTCCCGCAGTCTTTCCCCACGTCGCCTGAGCGACTCGCGCAATCTAATCGGAGAGGGAGTCGGTATGGAGGTGAGGGGAATCGAACCCCTGACCTCTTGAATGCCATTCAAGCGCTCTCCCAACTGAGCTACACCCCCTAACCCTACCGATGCCTTGTCGCCGCAGCGCGTCCTAACCCTGCGCCTTGCGTACTGCGCATTACCACTGCGCACTGCGCAATTTCGCTGTTGCCGACAATCGCGCGATTTCTCCTCGAAAAAACATCATGCACACATTTGTCCGAGGAACCGCGAAGGATATCCGAGGGTAGATACGAAGTCAAGAAACACCCCTAGCATCTTTCGTCACGGCCGGTAATTTGCAGCGCCCCATCGCAATGAATTTTTCCGCATTACGGGGTCACTCATCGACGAACTCGGGCTCAAGCCCCAGTCCAATAAATAGCTCTACACGAAATACGGACCCTGAGGTGTCCACCAATGGCTGAAGTAAAGCGCCGCCGCAAGGCGGCCGCGACCGGGATCGCCCCCAGCGAGCCCGAGCGCGACATCCTCGATCAATACCTTTATGAGGTAAGCACATACCCGCTGCTCAAGGGCAACGAGGAAATCGAGGTCGCTCGTAAAATCCGCGCCGGAGACCAGGACGCGCTGCAGGAGCTGGTAAAGCGAACCCTGCGGTTCGTCATCTCCGTCGCCAAGAAATACCAGAACCGCGGCCTCCCCCTGATCGACCTGATCGGCGAAGGCAATGTCGGTCTGCTCACGGCTGCCCGGAAGTTCGACCCGGACCAGGGCGTGAAGTTCATCTCCTACGCCGTGTGGTGGATCCGCCAGGCAATTCTCTCGTCGCTCGCGCGGCAGGGAAGAACCGTCCGCGTTCCGTTGAACCGCACGGCAGATCTCTCTCGCATCATCAAGGCGTCGGAAATTCTTCGCCAGAAGATGCGGCGCGAGCCTACCCCGGAAGAGCTGTCGCAGCTGACGGGACTTTCAGTCGACGTCGTGCAGTCGCTCGCCGCGTTGAACACGGGCGACGTCCGGCTCGACGCTCCAATGGACCCGGAGGGCGACCGCTCGCTCATCGAGCGCTTTGTGGCCGATGAGATGCCGGACACTGAGGAAGAGGCGATGAACCGCTTCCTCAACGATGAAATCGAATCCGCTCTTTCGACGCTGCCTCCGCGCGACGCGAAAGTGCTCAGGCTCTACTTCGGCCTCGAAGCCGGACGCGAGCACACCCTCGAGGAAATCGGCTCCATGCTCGGCGTCACCCGCGAGCGGGTCCGCCAGCTGCGTGACCGCGCCCTCAAGCGCCTTCGCGAAGGCGATGTGGGCCGCGCCCTCGGCAGCTTCGCCGCGTAGCA
>DASWQD010000348.1:0-3507 GCA_036398255.1 Gemmatimonadaceae bacterium
GCGCGGTCGGTGACGCGCGGGCGATGCCTGAATTCCCCGACAAATCGTTCGACGTCGTCTTCTCGAACTCGGTGATCGAGCACGTCGGAGACTACAGCGAACAGCAGCGAATGGCGAGCGAGCTAAGGCGAGTCGGCAGGCGATACTTCGTGCAGACGCCGAACAAGCGGTTCCCGCTCGAGCCGCACTTTCTTTTTCCGTTCTTTCAGTATCTGCCGCTCGAGGCGAGAGCGCAGCTCGTTCATCGATTTGACGTCGGATGGTACAAGCGCATTCCCTCGATCGATAAAGCGCGCGAGGAAGTGCGGTCGATTCAGCTGCTCACCCGGCGGCGATTCTCGAGTCTCTTTCCGGACGCCGCGATACACGAGGAAAGACTCCTCGGGTTGACGAAATCCTTTGTGGCTTTTGGAGGATGGAGCGAGGAGCCCTGAGCCTCAGGAGGCGATTGCGACTCTCAGGTGGCGCGTCGCTTCCGTCAATGCTTCATATATGTCGGCCACGCAGAGAATTCGCGCTGGAATGTCCAGCTCTTCTCCCTTCACTCCCCACGGATAGCCGGTGCCATCGAGCTTTTCATGATGCAGTGCGGCAGTCCTGGCAAACTGGGCAAAAGCTCCGACGCGCTGGAGAATTTCCCACGTGAACAGCGGATGCTGCTGCATCTCTGCGCGCTCGGCGTCCGTCATCGGACCGGCCTTGTCGAGAATGCTCGATGACACACCGAGCTTCCCGACATCGTGCAGCAGTGCAGCGCGGTTCAATACCGATACGTCGCGCTTCTCGAATCCCAGCTCGAACGCTGTCGCGCGCGCGTATTTCGCGACATTCGTGGAGTGCTGGTAGGTGTAAGACGATTTCGCGTCGATGATTTCCGCGAAGGCACGGGCGACATCGTCGAGTCCGCGATCGTCCACATATCGCGTGTGCTGCTGCGGCTCGACGGCAACTGCCATTGCGGTTGCGTCGGGAGACTGGAGTGACTCCCACCAGTCCACGTCCTCGCGCCAGCTGCGCGCGATTCTCACGAGAAGTGGATCGAACCATTCCCCACTTCTCTGGCGAGCCATCAGCATTGCCGCGAAAAGGCCGCGCTGCGTGTAGAACGCATCGAGCGTCTGCGCGAGCAGAATGATGCGGGAGAACAGTGGAATCTCGTGACCGACGCGGCCGGCCGGTCCGGTCCCATCCCAGTGTTCGTCGATGTGCCTGATTGCGTCTGCAGTCGCGGTGGAGAACCCCATTTTCAGCGCAATGCTTTCGCCCCGCTCGGCGCGCGACAACATGCGCGGCATGTTGCCGGAGTTGACTCGGGGCCTGCGCAGCAGCGACCCGACGACGCGAAATGAATCCTCGCCGACCGACTTGACGGCGGTCAGCGCCCATCCAGGAATCTCGGCGATGTTGGGAAGATGTCGCGGTTTGGGGTCATGGGCATCGACGACCTCGACAACACGCGACTGGCCCGACGATCCGGAATCCTTGAGCAGAAGCGCACCGTAGAGCGCAACACGGTCGAACGCGGAGAGATCCAGCTCCTCGGCCATGCGCATGCCGATCAGCGTGGTGCGCACCGTGTGGCCTACGAGCTGGCCTTCGGTCAAGTCGAGTGCGCGCGACATCGCTGCGAGGACTTCCGACAATGACACGTGCGTGACCGCCGGCATCCCGAACGGAGTGGGGGTATGCCGGAGCATCGAGCCGTTTGAAGCCGCTGCTGCCGAAGTCAATGGGAACCCATACGTTTTCTGAAGACGCGCGTGCCCGGGAAGCGGAATGCTCCCACACAATGACGCGCGACCAAGCCAGATGGTTACTGCCGCTGCCGCAACGACTTGCATCTCAGCGATGGGAGGCCGTCGGGCGGTACCTCAGCGCCTCCGAGACATGCCGCTCGGACACGCTCTGGTCCTGATCGAGGTCGGCGATTGTACGAGCAACCTTCAACACCCGGTGGTATGCTCGCGCTGAAAGTGAAAGGCGCGACGCCGCGCGCTGGAGGAGCGCGCGTGCGGACGGCTCGATGTCACCGTGCGAATCGATCCAAAGTCCTGGAGCGTGAGCATTACAGGAGACCCCACGGACATGGGCAAACCTCGCGGTCTGCGTGCGGCGTGCCTCGACCACTCGCTTCCTGATCGAGCTGGTCCGCTCTCCTTTCCGACTCGAGCCCAGTTCCGCGATTGGAATCGATCCTGTCGTCACGTGCATGTCGATCCTGTCGGCCAGTGGGCCGGAGATTCGTCTCGAATACCGCTCGATGTCGGCAGGTCGACAGGTGCACCGGCCGCTCGGGTCGCCAAGCCGTCCGCAGGGGCAAGGGTTGGTCGCGCCGACTAGAGTGAACCGCGCCGGAAACCGGACCGACATCGCCGCGCGCGCGATGATCACGTGACCGTCTTCCATGGGCTGGCGCATTCCCTCGAGCACCGATCGCGGAAACTCGAGCATCTCGTCGAGGAACAGAACGCCATTGTGAGCGAGGCTGACTTCGCCGGGGCGAGGTGTCGGCCCGCCGCCGATGAGCCCGGCGCTCGAGATCGAGTGGTGCGGAGCGCGGAACGGGCGCTCGCACGAAGCGACTGAGTGATCCGTCAGCGTTCCCGCGACGGAATGAATGGCGATGACCTCGAGCGCTTCATCTTCGTTCAGCCCCGGGAGAATTCCCGGCAGACGCCGGGCGAGCATTGTCTTGCCGGCGCCGGGCGGGCCTATCATCAAAAGGTTGTGAGATCCGGCCGCTGCAACCTCCAGCGCCCGCTTTGCGCTCTCCTGGCCGACGACTTCGGCGAAATCAGGGACATCGCTCAATGATCCGTTTGCCCGTTGCTCGGGGATCGTGAATGAGAGGCCGCCGTTCGCGAGCTCGGCTGCAAGGACCCGAAGGTCTGCGGGCGAGGAGAGGCGTGCGCGGCTCACGCGCACTGCCTCTGATACGTTCGCCGGCGGAAGCACCAGCGCCCGGAGATCCTCCTGGGCTGCGGCATGCCGGGCGATCGGGAGCGCTCCCCGAATCCCGCGCATTGCCCCGTCGAGGCCAAGCTCGCCCGCGAACAGGATCCCCTGAACGCTTTCAACCGGAAGCTGCCCGGTGGCGACGAGAATTCCGAGCGCGATCGGAAGGTCGAAGGCAGTGCCGTCCTTCCGCCTGTCCGCCGGCGCCAGATTCACTGTTATGCGGCGCGGAGGAAGCGAGAACCCCGAGTTGACGAGAGCGGAACCGACCCGCTCCCGGCTCTCCTTCACAGCTCCCAGGGGCAGGCCCACCATGGTCCACTGCGGCAGGCCGGGTGCCGCATCTACCTCGACAAAGACATCGTAGGCCTCGATTCCGACCAGCGCCGCCGACCTGATCGCCGCGAGCATCGACGAAGGGTCAGGTCATCGCGAGCGGTCCACGACATCGTTGTCGCTCGCAACGAACCCATTCGTGACGGGCCGGCGTATAATAGAAGTGCGGGTGCCCACGAGCCCGCGCCATACCTTTTAATAGCAGGCGGAAATGCG
>DASWQD010000349.1:0-7017 GCA_036398255.1 Gemmatimonadaceae bacterium
GTTCGCGCGCGACAACCTCGGCGCCACTTTCGACTGGACGAGCGACAGCGCGATGTCGGAGGCGCGAAGCGTTCTCAGGAACGTCGGGAGCCTCTCTAAGCATCTGTCCGAGCTTCCCCGGAGCTGAGTGGACACCGTAATCGTCACCGGCGCGTCGCGTGGTCTGGGCCGCTTCTGCGCGGATCAGCTGGCCGCGCAGGGCTACCGCGTCGTCGGACTGGGAAGAAATCCGGATGCCGGCGCGCAGTTCGAGATGCGCAGCGTCGACGTCTCTGATTCCGCCTCGGTCGCATCCGCCTTGCACGATTTCCGGCGTGACGCGAGTGTGTACGCGCTGATAAATGCGGCGGGGATAGCGTCGATGAATCTGGTGGTGACGACTCCCGCAGAGACGGTTCGCCGGATCATCGAGACGAATCTTCTCGGAACGATTTTCTGCTCGCAGCAGGTCGCGCCCGCCCTCATCAAGCGAGGGTCGGGGCGGATCATCAATTTCTCGACGCTCGGCGTGCCGCTCGCGATCAAGGGTGAGGCGATCTACATCGCGTCGAAAGCGGGAGTCGAAGGATTCACGCGGGTCTTCGCGCGTGAGCTTGCACCGCATGGTGTGACTGTCAACGCGATTGCACCCGGCCCAATCGACACGGCCCTGATTGCGAAGGTGCCGAGGGAGAAGGTCGACGCGGTCGTGAAACAGCAGATCATTCAGAGGCAGGGCACGCCGGAAGATGTATGGAACATCGTGTCGATGCTGCTTTCGCCTGCAAGCTCCATGGTGAGCGGCGAGACGCTGCACGTCGGCGGGGCGTGATATCCGCTACTCGCTACTCGCTACGAGCTGCTCGCACGCGAGTAGCGCGTAGCTCTTAGCTCGTAGGCGGCAGCGTGCCCGTGCGAATTCTGAACGAGCTTCACCAACGCAATGAGGGCAGCGATCAGCCATTCCTGATCGGCCCTGGCGGAAATCTCGCTTTCGCCGATATCGAAAGTGCGCGCTCGACAGTCGATCTCGCTGGGATCCAACCAGGCGACGTTGTTGCACTGGTAGGCGATTTCGACGGGCCAACGATCGCTACCATGCTGGAGCTTCTCGATCGCGGCGTCGTCCTGATGCCTCTCACTGAAGGAACCCGCGCCGACCACGACTATTTCTTCGAGTCCGGCAGGGCGGAATGGGTAATTCGTGACAACGGGCTCGAACGGTTGGCCCCCCGACGGGAAGATCATCCGCTCATCGAGGAAGTCCGACACCGCGAGCATCCGGGGATAATCTTTTTCTCCTCCGGCACGACGGGGCGGCCGAAAGCCATCCTGCACGACTTCAACAATTTCCTCGAGCGTTACAGGGCTCAGCGCCCGCCACTCCGAGCGCTGAACTTTCTCCTGTTCGATCACGCCGGCGGCATCAACACCATGCTTCACACGCTCTTCAACAGGGGGGTCGTGATCGTTCCCTCGGAGCGAACGCCGGAGACCATCGCGGCGGACATGGTGAAGCACAATGTCGAGCTTCTTCCCACCACGCCGACGTTTCTCCGCATGATGCTGCTCGCCGGCGTGTTCGACACGATGGAGTTTCCCGACCTCCGAGTGATCACCTACGGGACCGAGCGGATGGATCAGGGAACTCTCGAGCGCCTTTGCCGGAAACTTCCCAGCGTGGACTTCAGGCAGACGTACGGACTCTCGGAGCTGGGAGTCTTTCAGGTCAGGTCGAAGGCGCGCGACAGTCTCTGGATGCAGATCGGCGGGAAGGGAATCGAGACCCGCATTGAGGACGACGTTCTGCACATCAGGTCCGAGAACCGGATGCTCGGATACCTGAACGCGCCATCCCCGTTTGTGGACGGCTGGTACGATACCGGGGACATCGTACGGCAGGACGGAGACTATATAATGGTTGTCGGGAGGGCGAAGGAGGTCCTGAACGTCGGGGGACTCAAGATCCTGCCGGGCGAGGTCGAGCGAGTCGCGCTGCTGCATCCGGATGTCCTTCGCGCGAAGGTCATCGGGGTGCCGAACCCCATCACCGGACAGCACATCGAGGTGGTGGTGGAGCCGCGCGAGGGGGCCGCGTTGGACCGCCGGGCGATGATGACGCATTTTCGTTCGCATCTCGTGAAGCAGCTGTCGCCGCATAAGGTGACGATCGACAAAGTCGAGGTGAGCCATCGCTTCAAGAAACGATGATCGCTGATCTGATTCAGTCGATGGGCTCAGGTCCGGTGTTCGTTCACTCGGACCCTTTTCGTGCTGCACGCATGGTCAAGCCGGTTCGCGACCGCAACGCGTACCTGGATGCGCACATAAAGGTGCTCAGCGATGCTGCGAGTGGTCGATCACTGTGGCTGCCGGCTTTCAACTACGATTTTCCGCGCACCTTTCTATTCGACGTCAGTGCGAGCGAATCGCAGCTCGGACCGATTCCGGAAAGATTCCGTGTGTCCGCCGCCGACTGGAGAACTCCGATACCAATTTTCTCGATCGCCGGCATCGGCAGGAATCCCCAGCCGCGATGGGGTGCTGGCACGGATCCTTTCGGCGACGATTCGATTTTCGCCGAGCTCGTGCGGGACGACGGCGTCATCCTGTACTACGGCGACACATTCCATTACAACACGCTCGTGCACTATTCCGAACGCGTGTCCGGCGGGCCTGTCTACCGGTATGACAAGCTCTTTCCCGGCAAGGTGGTGATGGCGGACGGGTCGACGGTCGAAGGCTCGCTCGATTATCACGTGCGCCCCCTTGGGACCGGGCTCGACTACGATTGGCCGCGGCTGCAGGCCGAGGCGATCGAAGCGGGTGTGTGTCATCCCCTGGAGAGCGCGCCGGAGATTCTCGCTGCATCAGCGCGGGCACTGCATGACCTCTGGGTGACGAGCCTCAGGCGTGATTCGTTCTCGCTGCTCGACGACAAGACGCGCCGGTGGGTGGAGCCCGCCATCGACGAGCTGGGACGACGGTTCGTCATCTCCGATTTCGAGTCACCCGAACCAGCGTGGAGACCTGCTTGAGCCAGAGTCATGGAGTGGAGATGCACGGGTGGGCGAAGGATCTCTTTCCCATCTGCCGCTCGCTCACGGGTGACGGCGTCCGCGAGACGCTCTCTTACCTTGCGCGACTGATTCCGTCGCTGACTGTGCACGAAGTTCCATCGGGCACGCAGGTATTCGACTGGACGGTTCCCGACGAATGGAACATTCGCGGTGCGTACATCGAGGACGAGTACGGCAACCGTCTCGTGGATTTCGCGCGCAACAACCTTCACGTCGTGGGCTATTCGACACCCGTCGACGAATGGATGACGCTGGCCGAGCTGCAGCCGCACCTCCATTCGCTTCCCGAACAGCCGGGCGCGATTCCGTATGTCACTTCGTACTACGTGCGCCGCTGGGGATTCTGCCTTCCGCACGCGCAGCGCGAATCGATGGCCGAGGGAAGGTATCACGTCGTGATCGACAGCACTCTCGAGCCAGGCTCGCTCACTTATGGCGAGGTGCTCATTCCCGGGCGCGAGAAAAAGGAAATCTTTCTCTCGACATACATCTGCCATCCGTCGATGGCGAACAACGAGCTCTCCGGGCCGGTCGTGACGACAGCGCTTGCCCGCTGGATTGAGTCGCTCGATCGCCGCTACAGTTACCGGATTGTCTTTGTGCCCGAAACGATCGGCGCCATTGTCTATATCGACAGGCACCTGGAAGAATTGCGGACGAACGTGGTTGCCGGCTACGTCGTGACCTGCGTCGGCGATGACAGGGCCTACTCCCTGCTCAGGTCGAGAAGCGGAAATACACTCGCCGATCGCGCCGCGAAGCTCGTCCTGCGGCGCCACGCGCCTGACCACGTCGAATATTCATATCTCGATCGCGGAAGCGACGAGCGGCAGTACTGCAGCCCTGGTGTAGACCTGCCTGTCGCTTCCATCATGCGCACGCGATACAACAGCTATCCCGAGTACCACACCTCTCTCGATGACCTGAGCCTGGTGACTCCGAGCGGACTCGAGGGAGGCTTCGATGCGCTGAGGAAGACGATCAGCTTGATCGAGGCCAATGCCACCTACCGGGCGACGACTCCATGCGAGCCGCAGCTCGGCAAGCGCGGGCTGTATCCGACTCTCAGCACGCGCGGAGCGGGCTACGCGGTTCGCGCGATGACGAATCTGCTCGCCTACTGCGACGGCACGCGCGATCTCGTCGACGTCGCGGAGTTCATCGGAATCAACGCGGAAGAGGCGATCGAGACTTCGCAGAAGCTGGCCGCGGCGGGGCTTCTGACGACCGTCGATGCCTGAGGCGCGTCCGCTGCCGCGATGGGCAACGGAGATAGGCCGAGGCGTCGAGCCGCTGTGGATTGGAGCGACCGCGGCACTCTTCGTCGTCTGGGGCTACCTGCTCATCCCGTCGGCAATCAGAATGCTCGGACGCTCCGGTCGCATGGAGACGGTCGAGTGGGGAGTGTACATGTCCCTCCTCGTCGGTTTCCCGGTCGCGTGCATCGCCATCGGCCTCGCGCTTCCCAGAATTGTTCGCGGGCAGGCGTCGATAATCGCCAAGGCGTTCACGATCGTAGTCGCCCTCGCACTCGGGGTGATGTTCGTGGCAGACGGGCGCATCGTGCTTGCGGCTATTGCGCTGGTTCCGGCTGTCATCACCGCGCTGTTGTCGCCCGGCGCGTACAAGGTGATGAGCGAGCGGCCTCTCGAGGGAATTGTCGCGCTCGTCATACTTGTCTTCGTTGGGCTGATAGCGTGGATGAGCGCGAGTGGCCTGGTCTACTGGACTCGCGCCACCGAATGGTTTCTCGGATCTCCCGGGCGTTTTCTCGCGATTGCCGTGGCTATCGCGGTATCGATCACTGGACTGCCGCGACTCGGCGAAGCGACTGAGTCGAAGGCTGCCCCCGGTGTCGCGTTCAGGATCGCGTCGGTGTTCCTGCTCCTTGTCATCATCGTGTTCAGCTTCCGAACGAATCCCGTGGTCGAGTTCTATCATTGGGGATTCTGGACGGGCCCGATCGAGCAGCTTCGGCAGGGCGGCTGGCTTCTCCATGATACCCCATCGCAATACGGTTTCCTGAGCATCCTCATCCCGGCGATGCTGCCCGGGAGCGCGTGGATATCGTTCTGGTACTATCAGGCAGTCATATATGCGGTGGTGGGCGTGCTCATGTTCGTCATCGTCCGCAGGCTGCGCGGCGGTGTAGGGAACCTCGCGCTGTCGTTCCTCGTCGTTTGCACGACTCTCTTTTTCCGGCCTCGAAGTGACTCGCTGATCCTGCCCGCGCAGATGACGCCATCCGGCGGCCCCGTACGATTTCTGTGGTGCTTCGTGCTGCTTGGGTGGCTCCTGCTGGTTTTCCGCGACCACGCCGGGCACAAGGAGCGCACGATTCATTCGATCGGCGCGGGCTTCCCACTCGTCGGACATCTCATCTGGATCTGCTCGATCGCCTGGTCGTTCGAGGCGGCGATCTACTCGTCGGCAATCTGGTTCTCGGCATTTACGGTTTATCTGATTCAGCGCCGGACGCGGATTCTGCAGGCGCTCATTGTTCCCGTAGCGATGCTGGTCGCGCTCTACGCTCTCGTGTGGATCGTGTATCGCATCGGCCTCGGAATCTCACCCGACATCGCCGGCTACACGGAGTTCGGGCTGCTCTACAGCAGGGGATTCGGCGCCTTGCCTGTCGCCACTCACGGCGCAATCTGGTACGTGATTCTCATTTTCATGATCGCGTCGACGACAGTCGTTCAGTTCCTTGTCGAAGACTGGAGGGATTTCCGGCTCGTCGTTGCCGCCGGAGTGTGGGGCGGAATCTGGTCGCTCTCCAGCTACTTCGTCTCGCGGAGTCATCCCGTAAATCTTCTCAGCCTCGCGCCTGTGCTCATATTTGCGATTGCGGTGCTGATGATCGTCATTCGGCATTCGCCGAGGCGCGCGTGGCATGGGTACGTGCGCGCGGCGACGGTTCCCGTGCTCGCCATACCGATCGCCATGACGCTCGGCCATCCCGGTCTCAGAGCTGACCTTGCGACTCCACAGCTCGCGCCGTCGCGATTCAACGATCAGCTGCCGCTGATGGATCCGGCGCTCGAGTCCCTGCTGAAGACTGCGGGAGCGAAGCCGAGCGATCCGGTAGTGCGGATTGTGGATGGGCGGCTGGTCACGCCGGCCTGGCGCGGGCCCGACAGCACACGAATCATGAGCGATCGCTCGTGGCTGCCGAAGCCGTTCGAGATCATCAGCTCGCTACCCCCGGCTCGGCGTCAGGTGTACATCGACCGCTCGGCGAGGACTGGAGTCGGCGGATGGATGATTCATCATGCAACTGACACCATCGCACACTTCAGGGATCGCGTCTCTGAGATCGAGAAGGCTTATGATCTCGGGGCGCCGTCGGCCAGCGGCGTATGGACGGTCTGGCCGGTAAAACCAAAAAGCTAGGCAGGGAGGCGGGGAAGATTTGGAAGAAGAGGAAGAAACGCAAAAACAGGCTCTTTGGGTGTAGTCCTTCCTCTTCTTCCAAAACTCTCTCGTCTTCCTGCCAGGCTTTTTGTTTTTTGTTGTTTTTTGAGGCTCAGAAGGTGAGTTTTGGCGTGGCAAATGACTGAACCACGCAGCCCACGAGAATCGGAACTGGACCCCGAGCGACCGCTCCTCTCGGTCGTGGTTCCGATTTACAACGAGGAAGAGGTCATCGAGGCCCTGCACTCGCGGCTGCTGCAGGTGCTCGCGCCGTCGATGCCGAGCTTCGAGGTCGTTTTCGTGAACGACGGAAGCAGGGACAGATCGCCAGTCATGCTCGACTCGATCTGCAACTCGGATCCACGCTTCAAGGCGCTCCATTTTTCGCGGAATTTCGGGCACCAGGCCGCCGTGACCGCCGGCCTTCACTCGGTGACGGGCAATGTCGTCGTCGTCATCGACGCCGACCTTCAGGACCCGCCGGAGCTGATCAACGATATGCTCGCAAAATGGCGCGACGGGTACGACGTCGTGTACGCGCAGA